>JAQGOX010000704.1 GCA_028293365.1 Verrucomicrobiales bacterium
AATTTTCTGGTTGATGCAAGTGGCGGCGTTCGAGCGCATGAATTTGCGCACAGTATAGATGTAGGTGCCTTCGCCCGGATCGGTCTTAAGTTTCTTCTTCGTTTCGGGAATCTTGCCATCCTTCGTGATGATAATCTGATTTCCCGTAACAGATGCGACTTTACCACCTTCTTCAGCAACGATCACAGCACGGGAGTCGCGAGCAACGCGATCTTCCAAACCGGTCGCAACCAAAGGTGCCTCCGTGACGAGAAGCGGCACAGCCTGGCGTTGCATGTTCGAACCCATCAACGCGCGGTTCGCGTCATCGTGTTCGAGGAACGGAATCAAACCAGCAGCCACAGAGACAAGCTGTTTAGGCGATACGTCCATGTAATCCACTTTGCCGGGTTCAACGTCAATGAAGTCGCCCTTGCAACGGCACATGACGTGATCACTGGTGTAATGGCCCTTGTCATCAATCACCGCATTCGCCTGCGCGACGATGAATTGCTCTTCGCGATCAGCCGTGAGGTAATCGATATGAGCGGTGACACGACCTTTTTCAACTTTGCGATAAGGCGTTTCAATGAAACCGAAATCGTTCACACGAGCGAACGTTGCCAGAGACGCGATCAAACCGATGTTCGGTCCTTCAGGCGTTTCTACCGGGCAAATACGGCCATAATGCGACGGGTGGACATCGCGAACTTCGAATCCGGCGCGATCACGCGACAACCCGCCTGGCCCGAGTGCGGACAAACGGCGTTTGTGCGTCAATTCAGCGAGAGGATTGATCTGGTCCATGAACTGCGACAATTGGCTGCGACCGAAGAAATCGCGGACAACGGCCGAAAGTGCCTTCGGATTGATCAACTTCTGGGGCGTCATTGAATCCATGCCCTGATCGAACAAGGTCATGCGTTCCTTGACCAAACGCTCAGTACGAGCCAGGCCGACGCGGCATTGGTTCGCGAGCAATTCGCCCACGGTTCGGATACGACGGCTGCCTAAATGGTCAATATCGTCGAGCGAACCTTCGCCCTTTTTCAGTCGCAACAAATACTTGGTTGCGGCCACGAGATCTTCCTTGGTCAAAATGCGGGTGTCTTCACCAGCCTTGATGCCAAGCTTCTGCATGATCTTGTAACGGCCGACGCGTCCGAGGTCATAGCGCTTCGGATCGAAGAAGAGCCGTTTGATCAATGCGCGGGCGTTCGCGGCCGTGGGTGGATCCCCAGGACGGAGGCGGCGATAAATATCTTTGAGAGCTTCCTCTTCGTTCTTGGTCGGATCCTTCTTGAGGCACTTGATGATAATGCCGTCATCAACCGTGGTATCAACGACGCGAATCTTGCTCACGCCGAGTTCCGCGATCTGCTTTACAACCGCCTTGGACAAAGGCTCGAAAGCGCGGGCAACGACAATGTTCTTGTCCTGGTCCACTGCGTCTTCGATCAGAACTTTATTCTGAATGTTTTCGAGAGCTTCGGCTTCCTTGACCGTTAGTTCTTCGAGATCGTAGAACAACTTCAGGATTTCTGCGTCGGTTCCGTAACCGAGAGCGCGGAAAAATGTCGTCGTTAAAAATTTGCGACGGCGTTTTTTACGATCGAGGTACACATAGAGTAAATCGCTCGTATCGAACTGCGCTTCATACCAGGAACCGCGATCAGGAATAATCCGGAAAGAATGAAGCATCTTGCCGTTCGGATGCTGGGTGGCTTCAAATGCCAAACCAGGAGAACGATGCAACTGGCTGACGATAACGCGCTCAGCACCATTGATAACGAATGTTCCCTGAGGGGTCATCAGGGGCAGTTCGCCCATGAATACCTTTTCTTCCTTGGTCCCCTTCTCTTCCTTCAACAAAAATGTGACATGGAGAGGTGCGCCGTAGGTGATTCCTTCGCGCAAGCACTCGAGCCAATCCTGTTTAGGCTCGCCGATTTCATAGCTATGATAATCCAGGACAGACTTGCCGTCGTAACTTTCGATCGGAAAGACCTCCGTGAAAACGGCCTGGAGTCCGAGATTCTTGCGCTTGGATTGCGCAATATCGGCCTGCAGGAATTCACGATAGGAATTGACCTGAATTTCGATGAGGTTCGGCGGAGCAATGACCTCTTTGATTTTGCCGAAATTTATACGTTCGTTGGCGCGCGATGGCATTTTGGGACCTCTACTTCTCTGACGAGCAACTCGCCCGTCTCTTTGTTTTTACCGACACTAAACGACACAACACCGGTGTCCCTTTCTTTCAAAGGCTCACACCGGCAAAATTCAATTAATTACCTGCGGACGAATTCGTTTCTCGTAATTAATTTGTTTGGTTTACAGACACTTACAGACTCTGACTTGAACAAGCAGCGGCGGGAACCAGCCCGCCGCTGCCAAATTACACCAGTTGTTACTTAACTTCAACTTTGGCACCGGCTTCTTCCAACTTCTTCTTGGCTGCATCTGAATCAGCCTTGTTGGCGCCTTCCAAAACGGGCTTCGGAGCTTCTTCAACCAATTTCTTGGCTTCAGCAAGACCCAATCCGGGTTTAACTTCGCGGACGACCTTGATGACCGAGATCTTCTTTTCCGCCGGGACAGAGATCAGGATCACATCAAATGCGGTTTTTGCTTCAGCCACAGGAGCTGCTGCTGCTGCACCACCACCCGAAGCTGCTGCTACAGGAGCTGCGGCGCTGACGCCCCATTTGGATTCCAACTGTTTTACGAGGTCGGCGGTCTCTATGACCGTTAAGCCGCTCAATTGTTCAACGATTGCTGCGATATCTGCCATTTTACCTTTCAGTCTCGTCGTAGTTCATAGCCATAAACTGTTTAAGTTCGGAGCCCCGGACCGACGATTTACTCTTTGTTTGTTTTGAATCGCCCGCACCACATAGTGCGGGCAAAGTTTAATTACTCCGGCTTTTCTGCACGCGCTTTCAATACGCGGGCGAGGCTCGAAGCGGGTTCGTTCAACAGGCGAACGAGGGTGCTGGCAGGAGCCAGCAAGGTTCCAAGCAATTTGCCTCGAAGCACATCCAGCGATGGCAGATCAGCCAGGGCAAGAACGTCTTTGTTCTCAAGCCGTTGATTATCAAGGAAACCGAATTGAATTTTCGGCTTGTCAAATTCAGCCTGGAATGTCTTTACGATCTTCGCGGCCGAGGAAACATCCTTTGGCCCGGTTACGATCGCCAACTGGCCGGTAAGCGCCCCGGTCAGGTCCGCTACGTTCGCTTCTTTGGCAGCGATCCGGAAGATGGAGTTTTTGACTACGTGAATTTCGGCCCCGGCTTTACGGAGGCGTTTACGAAGTTCACCAAAATGTCCCACCGTCAGGCCTCGGTAATCGACCACGATGAAGAATGGAGACCCACTCAAGCGGGTCGTGTACTCTTTGCTAATGAATTTTTTTTCAGCGCGCATGGAAATTCAGATTAAAGTTTAGGACGTCGCGTTAAATTCGCGAATATCAACACGCACTGCCGGACTCATCGTCGCAGACAGAGTGCAGCTCTGGATAAAGTTGCCTTTGACGCTCGAGGGACGCGCCTTGTTCACAGCTTCGATTACAGCACGTGCGTTTTCAGCAATTTGCTTTGCCGGGAACGACGTTTTGCCGACGGGCACATGGACGTTTCCCGCCTTGTCTATCTTGAACTCAACCCGGCCGGCTTTCACCTCACGAACAGCCTTTGCTGTATCGTCAGTGACCGTTCCGGTCTTTGGATTAGGCATCAAACCACGAGGCCCGAGCACTTTACCCAACTTACGGACTTCAGTCATCGCTTCAGGAGTCGCGATTGCCACGTCGAAGTCGGTCCAGCCTTCAACGCATTTCTTAATCATGTCGTCGAAACCGACGAATTCAGCCCCTGCAGCCGTTGCGGCGTCAGCCGAACCGCCAGGACGGGCGAAAACGAGCACTCGAACATTCTTACCGCTTCCATGAGGAAGAGGAACAGTTCCACGAACCATCTGGTCGGACTGCTTCGCATCAACTCCCAATCGGAAGGCGAGGTCAACAGTTTCGTTAAATTTTGCTTTCGGGAATTTGCCCATCAATTCCACGGCTGCGGGTAATGGATAAGCTTTGGACTTATCTACCAGTTCGGCTGCTTTTTTGTATCGTTTACTTGGCATTTATATGATTGCGGTTCGATCGAGCCTTAAACTCTCCCGCGTTTATTGTTTCCAACTCCGCCGCACTACTGCTTGAACAGCGGAAAATTTAATCAGGCTAAAACCTCGATGCCCATGCTTCGCGCAGTCCCGGCGACGATACGAAACGCGGCTTCTTCATCGCTGGCGTTCAAATCTTTCGCTTTCATCTTGACGATTTCCTGGACCTGCTTGCGGGTCACTTTACCGACCTTGTCCTTGTTCGGTGTTTTCGAACCGGAAGCGATTCCAGCCGCTTTCTTCAGCAAAGCAGATGCGGGAGGCGACTTGGTGATGAATGTAAACGACTTGTCCTGATAAACAGTGATGACTACGGGAATCACCATTCCACCCTGATCTTTGGTCGCCGCATTGAACTCTTTGCAGAAGGCCATGATGTTCACGCCTTGCTGACCGAGAGCGGGACCAACTGGAGGAGCGGGGTTCGCCTGTCCAGCGGGGATTTGTAATTTTACCTGTCCAACAACTTTCTTTGCCATAAAAATTCTTAAGCTTTTTCGACCTGCCAGTACTCGAGTTCAACCGGCGTGTTACGGCCGAAAATATTAACGGTTACTTTCAACTTGCCGCGTTCCGGTTCGATTTCCTCGATAACGCCGCTGAAATTCAGGAATGGACCATCATTAATCTTGATGGTTTCGCCCACATCGAAATTGACCTTGGGTTTCTCGCGGTCTTCCGAGTCCGACATCGTGGCTTTAATCGCCTCAATCTCATCGGACGGAGTGGCACTCGGGCGCTCTCCACCTACAAAACCAATGATGCCCTGGGTATCGCGAATGAAATACCACGGTTTTTCAATGATCCGCTTATTCTCGTCGAGCAACACCATGTCAACAAACACATAGCCAGGATAAAGCTTGCGCGAAGTTACGGTTTTCTTACCACTGCGCACTTCCGCAACGCGCTCCATCGGAACAAGCACTTCCTTGATGTACTCACCCATCTCTTCGGTCTTGAGACGCTTCTCGATGCTATCCTTGACCTTCTGCTCCTGGCCCGAAAGCGTATGAATGACAAACCATTGGCTCTGCATTGGAAATTCCTGGCTAAAAATTAAGTCGTCACCAACCGCATTACCATCGAGAGCACGAAATCGACCCCCATCGTAAAACCGCCCATAAGGGCGATCGTAATCATTACCACAACGGTGGAGCCTTTCAACTCCTCAATCGAAGGCCATGAGCACTTTTTCAGTTCATCCTGGGTCTCACTCACATAGTTGGAGACGCGCAGAAACGAACCCTTCCGCCATAAAATGACGAAAGCGATCGTGACCACGATGACCGTTATCAATAATCCTAAGTTATTCTTCACAAATCTTCTAATATGGCGGAGGGGGAGGGATTCGAACCCCCGAAGGTGTTTAGCCTTAGCGGTTTTCAAGACCGCCGCGATAGACCACTCTGCCACCCCTCCGGCTTTGGCCTCTGTTTCAGTTGGCAGGGCGGGAGGGACTCGAACCCCCAACCGACGGTTTTGGAGACCGCTACTCTACCAATTGAGCTACCGCCCTAAAACGTTGGCCTGGCCCGACTTACCGCTTTACCTACCCCTTACTTTTCCACTTCCCCGTGTTTAGACGAAAAAACGGAGGCGGGGTATTTACCCCGCACTCCATGTTTTTGCAAGACCTAATTAAGCAACGATGTCGCTAACTCGACCTGCACCGATGGTACGGCCACCTTCGCGGATCGCGAAGCGGAGACCTTTTTCCATGGCGACAGGCGCGATCAGTTCAATGTCCACGCCGATGTTATCACCAGGCATGACCATCTCCACACCTTCAGGCAAGGTGACACTTCCAGTGACGTCCGAGGTGCGGAAGTAGAACTGTGGACGGTACTTGTTAAAGAATGGCGTGTGACGACCACCCTCTTCTTTTGAGAGCACGTAAACCTCCGCTTTGAATTTCGTATGCGGCTTGATCGAACCCGGCTTGGCCAAAACCATCCCGCGTTCAACCTCTTCCTTCTTGGTTCCGCGCAGCAGCACTCCGACGTTATCGCCAGCGCTCGCCTTATCCAATAATTTGCGGAACATTTCGATGTCGGTTGCGACCGTTTTGCGGGTGTCTTTCAACCCAACGATTTCAACATCAGACATCTTGTTCAATTCACCACGTTCGACGCGGCCAGTTACGACCGTTCCACGACCTTCAATGTTGAACACGTCTTCGATGCACATCAGGAATGGTTTGTCGATTTCGCGGGTCGGCAGCGGGATGTGCGAGTCAATCGCGTCCATCAAGGCCTGGATCGCCTTTTCACCTTCAGGCTTGCCTTCCAATGCAGCCGTTGCGCTTCCGCGCACGACCGGGGTCGTGTCACCAGGGAATTGGTATTTGTTCAAAAGATCACGAATTTCCATCTCGACGAGGTCGAGCAACTCGGGATCATCAACCAGGTCCACTTTATTCAAAAACACTACAACAGCAGGAACACCGACCTGGCGGGCGAGCAGAATGTGCTCACGTGTCTGAGGCATCGGACCATCCGCCGCGCTCACAACCAAAATAGCGCCGTCCATCTGCGCGGCACCAGTGATCATGTTCTTCACATAATCAGCATGGCCAGGACAATCAACGTGCGCATAATGGCGGGCGTTGCTTTCATATTCCACGTGCGATACGGCAATAGTCACCGTTTTAGTAGCGTCACGAACGGTACCACCTTTGGTGATGTCCGCGTACGAAATAGGAGTTGCCATGCCCTTGCGGGATTGCACCGCGACGATCGATGCCGTCAAGGTCGATTTACCATGATCGACGTGACCGATGGTTCCGACGTTCACGTGCGGTTTGGTTCGTTGAAACGCTTCTTTAGCCATTTTTCTTAATATTTTAAGTTGTTACTCTGTTCAAAATCTTAAAGCTGGAGCCCATGATCAGGTTTGAACTGATGACCTCGTCCTTACCAAGGACGTGCTCTGCCAACTGAGCTACATGGGCAAATAGCCTGCTTTTTGTCACCTGACTGCCTAAAAACGACAAAAATCCATCATCCCTCACCCTTGCTGCGGACTGGGGATCAATGGTTTTTTTAGGCTCTCAGACCCACTAACTTCGAGCCAAGATACAAGCCGAGAAATGAGTGTCAAACAATTTGTTGTTTTGATTGAAGATAAATTTGTCTTCGAGGCACTGTCCGCAAGAAAAGACAGAAAATTGACAAGAGTGGACTAACCAGACTAGGCTTTGATTAAATGAATAACGTCAACATTCATGACGCCAAAACGCATTTCTCGAAACTGCTTGAGAGAATCGAACATGATGGGCAATCGATAACCATCTGCCGGAACGGAAAGGCCATCGCCGATCTTATCCCGCACCGACCCTCAAGTCGCATCAAAACACATCCCACGCTCAAAAAAATTAAAATCGACTACGACCCCACTGAACCGCT
>JAQGOX010000963.1 GCA_028293365.1 Verrucomicrobiales bacterium
GATGCCTGTTCGCGCTGGGGCCGGGAACCAGACCCGGAAGTGTTGGCCTACGCCACCTCCTACCAACAGCTCCGTGCGGATTTGAAGAATATTTCAGTCTCGGGCTAACCTGCTTTTTGATGACCCAGGAATTACCGAAAATCATCGGAACCGAGCCAGAACTCGATGAATTGCTAACCCGGCCCAGCCTTGCCCTGGTCGAATTCATCAGAAAAGTTTCCAGTCCACTTCTTGTCCTCGGCGCCGGAGGAAAAATGGGGCCGGGCCTGGCAGTCCTGGCAAAGCGCGCCGCCGAATTGGCGAATCACCCACTTGAGGTTATCGCGGTCAGCCGCTTTAGCAATCCGGCCTGTCGAAGTTGGCTTGAGAGTAAAGGGGTTCATACTGAAAGTGTCGATCTTCTGGATTCCAGAGCGGTCGGTCTGCTTCCATCGTGTGCAAATTTAATTTATTTAGTCGGGCAGAAATTCGGTACTGCTCAAAATCCGGCGAGCACCTGGGTGATGAACACTGTAGTCCCGGCGTATGTTTCGGAGCGTTATTCTCAGACGCGGATGGTCGTCCTTTCCACCGCAAATGTATATCCGTTCACGGAAGCGAGCCGTGGAGGATCGTTGGAAACTGATCCTCTCGGTGCTTCGGGCGAGTATGCGAGCGCGGCAATCGGACGGGAACGGGTGTTTGAGTACTATTCGCGTCGTGACGGCGTGTCGGTAGCGATGCTCCGGCTCCAATACGCAGTGGAACTGAGATACGGGGTGCTTGTGGATATTGCATCGAAGATCTATGAAGGCGAGGCTGTTCCGCTCGGTAACGGATACTTCAATTGTATCTGGCAGGGCGATGCCAATGAAATGATCTTGCGTTCACTTTCCCTCGCCGCGTCACCGCTCGTCGCGCGAAATCTCTGTCGTCCGGAAATCCTGTCGGTTCGATCCATCGCGTTGCGTTTCGGCGAATTGCTCAACAAAACCCCGCAATTCCGTGGACAGGAAGAACCGACCGCGCTCGTGAGCAATTCCGAGCGTCTTTGCACCGAACTCGGAATGCCGGCCGTTTCGGTTGAGACGATGCTCGGTTGGATCGCGCGCTGGGTGCGACAAGGAGGGGTAAATCTCGGCCGGCCGACCCATTTTGAAACCCGTGATGGCAACTACTGAACAACTTTCAAAGCGTCTCAGAGAAGGAAGGGTGATCCCGGCTGCGCCTTTGGCTCTCGATTCGGGCCGAAAACTGGATCCGGTGCGTCAGCGCGCTCTGTTCCGTTATTACTTTGCCGCAGGCGCGGGGGGGCTGGCGGTTGGCGTTCATACAACACAATTCGCCATCCGGGATCCCAAAATTGGTCTTTTCCGACCGGTCCTCGAACTTGCTGCCGGAGAAATTCGCAACAGTGGACAAATCGGAATTGCTGGAATATGCGGGCCCACCAGCCAGGCTGACAATGAGGCAACCATGGCGCGCACTTTGGGTTTTGATGCTGGCCTGCTTAGTCTCGGCGCGCTTCGAAGTGCGACCGAGGATGAACTAATCGCTCACTGCCAAACCATAGCGCAAATCATTCCGTTAGTTGGCTTTTATCTTCAGCCCGCTGCGGGTGGAAGAATTTTGCCGTTCTCCTTCTGGCGGCGCTTCGCGGAAATCGAAAATGTTGTGGCGATCAAGATCGCGCCTTTCAATCGGTACCAAACGCTCGACGTAATCCGTGCCGTGGCCGAGTCTGGTCGAACCGATATTGCTCTATATACCGGGAACGATGACCACATTTTGCTCGATCTGCTGACACCATTCCGTTTTAGCGTTCACGGCGAAGCCACTGAGCGCCGCATCGTCGGGGGACTTCTGGGGCAGTGGGCGGTTTGGACAAAAAAAGCAGTCGAGCTATTGGCGGAATGCAGGCGTTTTGTGCACGCTGCAGACCCGGTTCCGATTGAGTTGCTCGCTGTTGCAAACGAATTGACTGATGCCAACGCCGCAATCTTTGATGCCGCGAATGGCTATGCCGGATGCATTCCCGGAATTCACGAGATTCTGCGAAGGCGCGGTCTGTTGGAGGGGAACTGGTGCCTGGATCCGAACGAAACCCTCAGTAAAGGACAGTGCGAAGAAATCGACCGGATTTGCGGCGCTTATCCCCATTTGCAGGATGACGACTTCATCGCGCACAATCTGGATAAGTGGCTTAAGTAATCGGTTTCCCGGTTTCAGATAATGGCATCTTTCGATTGAATGTTTCGGGTTATTTTCCATATGGACATGGATGCTTTTTACGCATCTGTGGAACAGCGCGATAATCCGGCGCTGCGCGGTAAACCGTTGATCGTCGGTGCTCCCCCCAATCAGCGCGGCGTCGTTTGCGCGGCCAGTTATGAAGCCCGTAAATTTGGGGTGCGGTCGGCCATGCCAAGCGCCACAGCAGGGCGACTTTGCCCAAGGGGAATTTTTGTGCGGCCGAGGATGGATCGTTACAAGGAGGAATCGCGCGAAATCATGAAGATCGTGTCCGGAACCGGCGCGATTATCGAGCAGGTATCGATTGATGAAGCCTATCTGGATGTTTCCGCTCTATGCCAGGGCGAGGACCCGGATTCGTCGCTACTAAAATCCGAGCCCATTGCAAGAGAGTTGAAAGAGCGAATACGTTGCGATCGAAAGCTAACCGCCACAGTGGGCATCGCGACGAACAAGCTATTGGCTAAGATTGCCAGCGATTACCAGAAACCCGACGGGTTGACTCTCATTTCGGACGTAGACAAAGCGAAATTTTTGCGGCCCCTTCCGGTGCGAGTTCTTTTTGGTATTGGCAAAGTAACCGAACAAACGCTCAACCAGGCTGGCATACGCACTATCGGGGATATTCAGGATTATCCCGGAGATTTAAGAGCCCTCACTGGTTCGTTCGGAATCAGATTGAAACAGTTCGCGCATGGCGAAGACGATCGACCCTTGAGCCTGGGTGACGAAATTAAAAGCATCAGCGGTGAGGAGACTTTCCTGCGCGACACAGAAGATCGTCGTGTCTTGCGGTCGTGTCTTCGGGAGCAAGCGACCGATATCGCTGCTAAAATTAAACGGCGCGGTTTAGGCGCGCATACCGTTCAGGTAAAGGTGCGCTACAGTAATTTCACAACACTCTCCCGCCAAATTACTGTGGAGGAACCAATTACCGAGGCGAACGATATCTATCGTCTTGGTTGTTTCCTATTAGGCCGGGACAAGCTCGTTTCCCAGCCGCTTCGCTTGATCGGTTTGGGAGTCAGCAGCCTCCGAGAGCGAACCAGCCAGCAGTTGCTTTTGCTTTAAGGTTAAAGCGACTGCAGGCTCTTCTTTCATTACAATTTCGCCGCCCACACCCGCTCCAGCACTGAGGCTCTACGCCGAGTCTACGGCCGTAAAGAATTGGCCAAAATCCTGACCACTTCGGAAAAATTAGTGTGCGGTAGTATTGCGAGTTCGGGCAACCAAGGCCTTGATGGAGGCCAATTTCCAAAAGAGTCTTGAGTATCGGGCGTTGGTGTAAAAGTGCTTAAGTCTCCTGCAAAATGCTGGGTTTTTTGCGGACGAGATCCAACAGTCGTAGTGCGGCACCAGTGGGCTTACGGCGACCTTTTTCCCAACTGATTTCTGTTACTTTCGGGACATTTAGCAGCCGCGCAAATACCGCCTGGCTGACACCATATTTATTCCGCATTGCCACGATTTCTTTGGCTTTGATAGGCTTTATGGTTGCGGGAAGCGTGAGACTTCGGCTCCGAAGCGTAAGCTTTGCGTTCCCAGTAGCATGTTGGGCTAAAGCTTCGACGCTATGGACCAGATCTTCGGCGTTAAATTCGATTTCTTTGCGTTTCATGGTTTGAACTCTTGTTTAATAATGGCCACCGCCGTGCGGAGCCGATTCAGTTGCTCTGCGGATATATTTTCCGTTTTTGCCTTCGTATAAACGTAGAAGAACACGATAATGGAGCGTTCCTCGAGATGCAGATAAATAACGCGAGCTCCGCCGCTTTTGCCTCGTCCAGGAAGCCGCATACGAATCTTGCGCAATCCGCCCGCTCTGGGGATGACGTCTCCCTTTTTCGGATTCTGGAATAATTCTTTCTGAAACTCAGCGTACGCCACATCAGCCACCAAATCAGTGATCTGCCCCGTAAAGGATGGCAACTCAATAAAGAGCATGCGAAAGTATATTACAGAGTAACGCAATAGCAATTGATACTTTTGCGGCGGAGAATCGACCAGATTGACACAAGCTGGACGTGCCGAAAGAACGCTTCATCACTTATCCACACTGCAATCGCGACGCCGAACGGACCCCGGTTATTGGCTGGGCGGGTTGGGACCAATGGCAGCAAGCGCAAGCCGTTGCGGGTTACTACGAGCGGATGCGCACGAACGAAGGCTGGTTGAACGACCGGTTGTTGCCGTTGTTAGGTAGCGTGCTCGAGCTGCTCCCGTGGGGCTCCAATGGCACAATGCTGTTGATCCGCAATATTGGATGGGGCTCGGCGATTCCCAAT
>JAQGOX010000732.1 GCA_028293365.1 Verrucomicrobiales bacterium
ACACCACGGGCGACTCGAAATCATCCGCTTGAACTCATCTCCGTAGGCCGATTCGTAGAGCAGGCCCGCGAACACGATACGAACCGCTCCCCGGTTCCCAAGCGATTCAACCGCCTCGATGATGCGCAGTTGATTTTTTAGCGGCGATATCGTCGCGGGGCAGACGAGGGTGGCCGGAGTCGCCGGTTTCCGATCCACACCGAAGAAATCCGGATCGACCGCGTTCGGAATAACCCAGGCACACCGGGCAAGACCGTTGACCTCACGCCTCGTATGTTCCGTAATGCAAACCACTCCGCCCGCCCGTCGCAGGGCAAACCCTTCCAACAGGGCGGTCATCCAGAGAAACGAAAACGGTTTGGCATGGTTGACTCGGGCGATGCGCCGCATGTTTCCGTGAATTGTGAGCAAATTGCGCCTGCCCGAAAAAACGGTCGCCAGGGCGCATTCGCGTTCCGTGCCTTGACCATGCACCAGGTCGGGCTGCAGGACCTCCAGAAGGCGGCGAACCGCGCGGGTGCATCCCAGGTACCCCGTTCGCAGCCAGCCTAGTTTCGGCACAACCAGGGAATGATAGAAAAGGTTTCTTCCAATCTTCGCGGGAGCATTGACACGGGTTTGGATGCAGGAAATGACGTGAACTTCAATTCCGGAAAGCTCCTCGAAGCCGGTTAAAAGGGCTTGAGGCGCTGTCCCGAAGGTCGGTTTTGGATTGGAGTAATCACGATAAGCTTCACGAGCCTCGGACGTTACAAAAGCGATCTTCAACACAGAAACAAATTTATCTTTGCCGGTTCACGGACCGAACTTATATTCCACAACGAACCTGGACACTGTGACACCAACCCAAAGAATTGGAATGCGCAAAAAATATTGGCAATTCATTTTCGGATTTTCGGCTTCGGTTCTCCCGCTGCCAAGCGCCGAGATCGATATTTCAAAGCTTCCTCCAGTGTCTGCCGCAGCTCCTGATTTTGCCCGCGATATTTACCCGATTTTTAAGGAGAACTGCATTAGCTGTCACGGACCCGAGAAGCAAAAAGGGAAATATCGAATCGATACCCGCGAGGGTGCTTTCAAGGCTGGTTCAGAAGGCTCAAATATTATTCCAGGTCACAGCGAAAAAAGTCCCCTGATTCATATGGTAGCGGGACTGATTGAAGACGGGCTTATGCCGCCACCCAAGGCCGATCCACTTACGAAAGAACAAATTGGACAATTACGCGCATGGATTGATGCGGGCGCGATCTGGCCGGAAGGGCCGATCCCGGAGTTTGTGCGGAAAGTCGATTTCAAGAAACAGATCGAGCCGATTTTTGAAAAAAGCTGTTTCGAATGCCACGGCCCCACAAAACAGGCTGGCAGTTTTCGCCTCGATCAGAAAGCCGACGCATTAAAAGGAGGCAAAAGCTATGGCAAGGTGATTCAACCGGGCAATGCAGCGAAAAGCAGTTTTCTGATCATTGTTTCTGGAAAGGATGAAGATTTGCCGCTTCCGGAAAAACACAAACTACCCCCTAAAGAGGTCGAATTAGTCAAAAAGTGGATCGAACAAGGCGCAGAATGGCCGTGAGTCCGCTTACTTAATGAATCACCTCGTTCCGACCAGTCAGTTCGAACTCCTGTTCGCGCCGTTTTTCTGCGATATTCTGGTCGCGCGCTGCAAGAATAACTCCGCACAATTCCTGTGCTTCGGTTAACCGGGGCAGCGAAACATAACTCGCACCGGCCGCATACAATTTCGAGGCGTCGCTGATCCATTCAGCATGAACAATGACGTTTGCTGACGGATTTAACTGCCGGATTTGCTTTAAGAGCCGCAAATTCGTCGCGCCTTTCAATAGCGTATTGGGAATGGTACAAATAATAACTTCCGCGACTCCGATTCCGGCGTGCAACAATGTATCCCGCTGCGTGATGTCTCCATAGATCACAGGTACCTTTCTGCGCTTCAACTCGGCAATCACGGTGGGGTTGAAATCCATAATTTGTAAGTCATGCAGAAGAGCTGGATTATGCCGCTGAATTTCT
Organism: Verrucomicrobiales bacterium; assembly: GCA_028293365.1. GTDB lineage: Bacteria > Verrucomicrobiota > Verrucomicrobiia > Limisphaerales > SXQI01 > JAQGOX01. The sequence continues at coordinate 2,032 of JAQGOX010000732.1, forward strand.
TCGAGCAAAGAGCTCGCCGTCCAGGAGAATCCAAGAATAAAAATCTTTGCGCCATGGCCCGCGCTTCCAGTTTCGCCGGAAGCTTCTTTGTTCAAGTCCAAAAATCCAAAACGCTTGAACAAGGGAATAAAAAAGCGTACCAATCCATCCGAATTGGAGATTGCAGTAGCAGATGCGACCGCGGAAATGACGAAGGCGTAAGCGATGATTCCGCGTGAGAAAGCGCTGACGTGACCCAACTCAGAACCAATGGCAAAAATAACCAGAGAGAGTTCGCTGATCTGGCAAAGGTTGATGGTCGGTAGCAGGCTGGCGCGGATGCCCTGTTTCATTCGATAAAGCGGTAAAAAGACCGTCACCGCGCGGCTCGTGACGAGAAAAGCGACAATAACCAAAGCCCAGCCAACCACGGGGAAAGTGGGTACCGGCGTCAGCATTCCCAACGAGACAAAAAACAGGGTAACAAAAAAGTCACGGAGGCTGGTAACCTTTGCGGCGACGTCGAGGGTATAGGGGAATGTTGATATAGCCACCCCTGCAACCAGCGCTCCCATTTCTCGCGAAAGCTTCAATTGACCGGCCAGTCCCGCTATCAGGAAACACCACGCCAGCGCCCCCACCAGCACCAACTCGGGAAGGCGTGCCACGGTTTGAAAAATCGGTGGCAACGCAAACCGACTCGCGGTGAAGGCAACTATCACCAGCACGAGCACTTTCACGAGTGAACCCACAATCATTCCGACGCCGGGATGCGCCAGGTTAGGCTGAATCGCCAAAAAGAGAATCGCGAACAAATCCTGCAGCACCAGGATTCCCAGCGTGATTCGTCCCGGCAGCGTGTCCAACTCCCTTTTCTCGTACAATATTTTGACGATCACGACAGTGCTGCTTAAGGCGACCGCGATCGCAAGGTAAACGCAGTCCAGGTTAGCCGCGGAAAACCCGAAACCCGAAATATAAAAGAATATCAGCCCAAGCACGCATCCGCCGATGATTTGGGTAAAAGCAGTAACTCCAATCAACCTGCCACTTCCGAGAATTTTTTTGAGGTCAATCTCCAGCCCGATCATGAAGAGAAGCAACAAGAGTCCAATCTGTGAAATCGTTTCGATCGATGCATGACTGGTGACCAATCCGGTACACGTCGGCCCAATCACAAAACCCGCTACCAGGTACGCGAGTATTAGCGGCTGTTTTAAGACATGAGAAAAGACTGCCAGCAGCCAGGCGGCCACGATGCAAATCGCAAGGTCATTAACAATATTCGGTTCCACGCGTCACGATTA
>JAQGOX010000742.1 GCA_028293365.1 Verrucomicrobiales bacterium
CGATGATCGAGTGACGGGCAAAGTGGATAAAATCTGCGAACACGGAACTATTGTTCATATCGATCTCCATGCTACCGAAATTCACAAGAACAAGCCAGCAAACCTGCCGATTGTCGGTGACATTAAAGACGCACTGCAGCGCCTGAACAAGCTGGTCAAAGCGCGCGCCATCAATAAGAAGTTTACCGGTTGGCATCAGCAAATCGCCGAATGGAAAGCGAAAGCGCCCTTGCGCTACCGCGTGAACGAAGAAGTGCTGAAGTCTCAGCACATGAAAGATCACATGGGCGGTGACTCAAGCCAGGTGATTCTCCCACAATATGCGATCGAGTTGTTGTATGAGTTGACCAAAGGCGAAGCCATCATCACCACTGGGGTGGGCCAACACCAGATGTGGGCCGGTCAGCATTATCAATATACCTTCCCGCGCCAATTGCTCACCAGCGCCGGATTGGGCGCGATGGGCTATGGCTATCCCGCCGCGCTTGGCGCCAAGGTTGCCCATCCCGAGCGTCAGGTGATCGATATCGATGGCGACGGTTCCTTCCTCATGAACGTGCAGGAACTCGCGACCGCTCACATCGAGAAGATCGCTGCAAAAGCGTTGATCCTAAACAATCAACACCTGGGCATGGTGGTGCAGTGGGAAGATAAATTCTACGCCGGAAATCGCGGCCATACCTATCTCGGCGATCCCGAGAATATGAAAAATATCTATCCCGATTACATCGCGATGGCGAAGAGCTTCAACGTTCCGGCAGAGCGCGTTATGTTCAAGAAAGATCTGCGCGCCGCGATGCAACGGATGCTCGATTCCGATCAGCCCTATCTCCTCGACGTAATCACGCCCTACACCGAACACGTGCTGCCTTTCATCCCTGCGGGCAAAACTGTGCGCGAGATGATTTACGAATAAGTCCAAATCATCCAATACTTTTCAAAAAAAAGGCCACTTAAACGTGGCGTTTTTTTATTATGGACGTGCCGTATCAACCGCACTGCCATTGGCTGAAACTCAGGGCTACAAATCTAAGCAAAGGCCGGATCAAAGTCACAGTCGCGTTAAGAACAACCTGCCATTACTTGTCAGACGATCAGTTCAGCACGGTATTGATTGGGATGGCACACTTTAGGTTTCAAAAGTAGCTGCGTCGTGCTACCTAATCAATTCCCTTGCGGGTGAGGGCTTCCATCAGGCGCTGTCCTCGTCAAAATAATCGTTATCCATCCTTTTGATTTCGTAGGTCGCCTGTGACGCAACACCGATATTAAAGTCAATCATGTAGTTCCAAAGCTGTTCCCCATCGATAAGAACAATCTTGCTTTCGATTTTGGCCGCATAATCTTCAGCTTCTTTCCTGAATTCCGAGGTGGTAATGAAGATACCCTTTTTAGCCCGGACTCCCTGAAGTGCTCCGGCAAACTTTTGAATTTCAGGTCGACTGATGGTTCCTTCCCATTTTTTTGCTTGAATGTAAATTGTATCGAGGCCGAGCCGGTCCTCTTTGATAATCCCGTCTATCCCCTCGTCAGAACTTTTACCTATCGCCCGTCCTGCGTCTTTGCGACTGCCTCCGTAACCCATTCGTACGAGTAACTCGACCACAAGTCTCTCGAAGAAGGAAGGAGATGATTCCTTGATCCTAATCAGAAGATCCCTGCCGAGATTCTCTCGCAAAATCGTGTAAGCATTTTCAATTGACTCCGCCGGCGTTTGCTCAGTCGCTTGCTCGTCAGTACCGGTTTTTGAAGTCGTTTTTTCCTTCGAGCGTCCTCGGGCTTCCAGATAGCCAGGCTGCTTCTGGAGTACTCGAAGGTCGATCCGCCCGAGCGATTCCCGCAGAACCTCTTCTCCCCGATTTGTAATTTTAAACAACCCGCGCCCGGTACCCTCAACCAGACCAGCCATTCGAAGGTGTGTTTTCGCCCAGGCGACTCGGTTCGTGAAAATTTCCTGCCGACCACTTGGCAACAATTGACCTTTTTCCGCGTCTGTAAGTCTGAAGTGCTTCGAAAGTAGGTTTAGGGTCTCACGGACCGAATGCTCTTTCCCATCGCGCAAGCATTCTAATAGGGGCCGCATAACTGATTGAAAGTCCGGAATTGGCACGCTTGTATTCTCGACGAAATTGGAAGGAATTCGCAAAACAAATTTCTACATCTGCGACGACGCGTTCGCGCAGTTCTCCAGCCCCAACCGAACCGCGCTGAATCGGACAGATTGGATCATGAGGACTGAGAAGCGAACCTCCCGTATTGCTTGAACTTGTAAGGGAAAACCGTCCGTGCTCCGATTATTGTTGTTTGAGATACCTGTCGCAGGACAGCCTCCGTGCCGTTGACTGGTTGAATTCATCCGGTTAGCGTTTAAGCATGAAGACAATCCAGGTGCCTTTAAAAGAAGGGGAATACGATGCAGCCAAAAAATTGGCTCAAGAAAAGGGGACCACGGTAGCAGAAGTCTTGGCTCAATATTTATCGGAGTTATTGAAAGCGCCTCAGTCGAACGTCGAAAACCTCAAGGCCGATTCGCAACGGGATAAAGAGAGATTGGCCGCTCTCTTGAGAGACTCGAATCTTGAACTGGGTTTCGCTCCTTCGCGTGAACGAACTTATGAAGGCGGACGTTTTTCTCGATTCTAATATTTTTCTATATGCCGCCTCCGGAATCGAATCAGATGCCGCGAAAAAAGCCGTTGCATTGCGTTTGATCGTGGAAACAGACTTCGGAGTTTCTGTTCAGGTTCTGGGAGAATTCTATGATAATGTGCGCAGAAAAGCCAAACTCGCGATTTCCGCAGAAACCGCAGCAGAGATTCTGGATTTGATGCGACGTCGCCCACTCGTTGAAATTACAAATCGATTGTTTGATCAGGCGATACTTTTATCCCTGCGTTTTCAAATTCGGTATTACGATGCGGCTATTCTGGCCGCTGCAAAGCAGCTCGGTGCTGTAACACTCTTTTCCGAAGATCTCAATAATGGGCAGGATTATGACGGGGTCAAAGTGGTCAACCCTTTTCACAATTTAAGATGATTTGTGGTCCGAACGGCCCTGCCAATCTCGACCAGTTCAT
>JAQGOX010000967.1 GCA_028293365.1 Verrucomicrobiales bacterium
AACAGAAGGTCGCGAAGGTAACAAAGAAAGAAGAGATTTAACCACGGACCACGCGAAATACGCGGAAAATGGAGTCGAAGTTCTTTTTAGGGTGGATGTGGATCGTTGAGAGATTTACTGAAAATGACGATTCTTACTGATTCGTAAGAACATGTTTTTCCGGTAAGAATGCGGGCAAATCGGATTGCGCGGTCCTGAGTGCGAGTGCATTGCTTTATCGGGAAAGGTTCTGCCGACCGAGAGTTACGAAACCGTTTTCGAGAACAATCCAAAGTATTGACCAGACAACGGAACTGTGAGCATATTGTGAACATCATTCCGTTGAAAATAATTGACAAACAATAATTTTTTTATTCGACGAGCAACAGTCACGTGCTTGGATTTATTGAAGATGGAAGTATGGTTCTACATGGACAATGAATATGGCCACGATTAACGAGGCAATTCAGCAGTTGACGATTTCTCTTCAAGAGCTGACCGCCTCTTCAAAAGAGGCGAACCCATTATCAGCTCCCCAGGCTTTTACGAGCTCTGTAGAACTGGCGAGTCTTACCCGCTCTCCAGAAGTTCAATCATTCCTTGAAAAGGTAAGTGATTACGCAGAACGGACACGCAACGTTTCGCTTGGAACTTACTAACAGCGCACGCTTTGATGGATTTTCGGGAGTCGTCTGGCAGGGTTTTGAGTCAAGAAGATACCTCCGTCGAAGCTGGTTTCTCGAACTTCATTTATATCGATCGAAATTACGATTCCAATTTGGTCTTGAGGCGAATTTTCTCTCTCGCCAGAAAGCTTCAATTTAGATCGCTTCTTGTCGAACAAATCGACGGCGCCGATTGCAAATTGCTGGACGAAGAAAACGAACAGCTTGCGGTGAGAAAGTCTGCCTTCAAAGGTTCAATTGTTCATCGTCTCTCTTTTTTCAAAAATGCCAAAGGCACCCATCCGAATGCTGATGACTTTCTGGGCTATGTAATCTACAAACGTGATTTCTTTTCAGACGTCGCGAGCCCGACCGTCCACATATTCGAATCAGTTACACGCCCGTTTCGGCAAAAAGCCCAAAATAACTTCATTGAGCCGCTTCGGAAATACCGGGTGAACACCTGCATTGGCGCGTTCGAGGTCGAGGGAGTACTCTATGCACAACAGAATGCTTTGACGTTTGTCTGTGCGCATGTGGCCCTCCGGACGGTATTAGCGTCCGTGTTACCGGCGGGAGACGTTAGTTACAGGGTTCTCAACGATCTTGTGGGCGTGGATCATAAGACTCGGCAATTGGGTGGCCTTGGACCGGTGGATTTTGAGAAAATTTTTTCTCATTTCGGATTGCACTTTCAAAAGTCAATTCATGAACCAAGCCAAAACCTCATTTTACCTACCGATTATCAACGCGATCTTTACGGTTTAATCGAATCTGGAGTTCCTGCGATCCTTGGTTTCGAACTCGGATCTCCACAAACGGCTGGGGCAGTTCCACAAAGACACGCGATCCCGGTGATCGGTCATACCTTTAATGAAGACACCTGGCTTCCTCAGGCGGATCAGGCTTATTTTGGAGGCCGACTGGCATATTACCCAAGCGAAAATTGGCTGAGCACGTTCGTTATTCATGACGATAACTTTGGACCTTATCTTTGTCTGCCCCGGCACTTTCTCAAGAAAGATAACTTCCGCCTTTTATACGGCATCAAAAAACAGCATACAGAATTCAGCGCGGTTCAGGCCGAGGCTTTCGCATTCGATTGCTTTCTGGCAATTGCAAAACATATGAGCGCCGGTGGGGAATGGTTTGTGCGGTTCAGTAGTTTTGCGATCAGAAATTGGCTTGTGCTTCGGACGATGCTGGTGGAGAAAGCGCAGTATCTCGGCCATCTCCGACTTCTGCGGGATTGGGAAGGCAATCCGCTGCAGCAGTCGGCAATCAGCGAAATCGAAACATTGCTTCCTGATTCTTTCTGGATGATCGAAGCAAGCGCTCCCGAACTGTTTGCGTCGAGCCGGCGTAAATTTGGGGAGATTCTACTCAACAAAGACAAGCCGCTTTCATCCGGCTTCGAATTAATTATTGCCGCCCGACTGCCTGGACTCATGGCGCTTGCGGAGTCCGGCAAGCTCCGTGTTGAAAAGATTTCACTGGTCGGCCATTCGTCCCTTTTCACTTACTCGTAAACCTCTTCCTGATCCCGGTATTAATGGTGCGCTGGCCTTCGCGCGAATGATGGCCATTGCCGGATTCCTGGCAGGGAAACGGAAAATGTCCGGGTTCGCCGGTTGCAAATCCAACAGGACATGGTGAACGAAGAAAGTGGGTTTCACTTCCAATTTGGAATAACCACGGACCACGCGAAATACGCGGAAAATGGAGTCGAAGTTTTTTTGGGGGGATGGGGATCAGGAGAGATGGGCCCACGAACTTTACGAAAGGAGACGAAAAAGGAAGAGGGAGGATGACCAGGAGATCGAGGAGAAAACGGAGACAGCCGCTTCCTCAGATCGCATCGAACGTCCGCCGACTTCCAATTTGAAAACCCCGAAGCGGGTTTCATTCGAATAGCCCAGCGCTTGTTTCGCGCGCTCAGTGAAACTACCCTGGGTAACCTCAACCACAAACAAACCTTCCACCTTTTCACCCGATGGAAAGGGGGACAACGGGAGTATGGACCAAGCAGCAACTCCGTCAGACTCGCCGAACGTCTGCGGGAGTCGACAAACAACTCCCATCCGTC
>JAQGOX010000961.1 GCA_028293365.1 Verrucomicrobiales bacterium
GTTGGTGTTTTAATTGTGCCCCAGTCGGACGATTCGCTGATATAGGCCGTTAGACGTGCGACGGTCGTGTAATCGAACAGGATTGCTGAATTCAGCGAATCTCCCAATTCATCAGAAATCCGGGTGACCAAACTAAGTCCCATGATCGAATCGACGCCATATTCGGAGAACGGTACGTCCGATTCGAATTGCGTCTCCGGAATTTTCAAAAGTCTGGAGAGAATTCGAAGTATCAGTCGCTTTATAGGTTCGTCGGAATCCGAAATCTGTTTCATGGAAACAGAAGTCCCTCGTGGTCCCGACGGGATTTTCACTCCGTCCGCAGCTCTATCGATTACCTTTTGGAGACGAATTAGCCCGTTGCTTTCGGCAATCACCACCTGTTGCGAGAGAAAATGAGCTTCCTCTGCGGGAAACGATACTGAAACAAATCCTTCATCCCGCAGGAGCCGTGCCCAGGTTTTTGGATACAGACCAGGACTCCCCGAAATTCGAAGATGTTCATCTTCGAACAACCACCAGCCAGGCAGTAGACCAAAAGTAAGATGGGCGAAAATCGAAGGGCCAGCGATTTCATCGAGGATGAGGTGACCATTTCGTTTCAGCAGCGACTTTGCATGCCGTATGGTGCGCCGGATATCCCTGGTGGCGTGGAGAACGTTGGCCGCAACGACCACGTCGTAACTTCCCAAATCGAGCCCGTAGGCCTTTGGTGCCAGCTCGATGTCTAAAAGCTTAAATCTTAAGAAGGCCCCACGCGCGGCAAATTCCGTCTCACCGTGTAAAAGGAAAGATTGGGAAATGTCGGTGTAGCAATATTCTTCCAGGTTGCTTTTAAATTCCTGAAGTCGATCGAGGATTTTTACGGTAGTTCCACCCGTTCCGGCGCCGATTTCTAGAATGCGGAATCGATAATTTGAATCCGACCCGAGCCGCTGCTCAATGTAGGAACGGACTGAATCGGCTACGATATCACTGAAAAACTCGAATTGCCCACTCCCCTTATAAATCCTCTCGACTTTTTCCATGGAACCGCCGGGAAATAAAATATTCGTTGGCCGGACAGCCCCATTGAGAATCGCGGGCAATTCCCGCAGGCAATCCTCCGCCAAGTCAATCTGTGCTTCAAGATGTCCGTGTTTGATTAAATCCGCTTTCGCATCTTCCCAGGCAGCCCAAATATCGGACCTATTCCCCTGCGAAAGATCGGCAGCCTGACTTTGCCCAAGCAATCGTCGCGATTCACACAACCATTTTTCGAATCCAGGAGCCGCTATTCCTCTGCCACCGGCAAGGAGGTCCAGCTCGCGAATCTGCGCATGAAGTAACTTCAGCATCCATGCATCGAACGCGTCCCCACCAGCTAGATCGGGAACAGCACTCCGCTTCACGCCATTTTCAGCTCCTGCACCGACTGGAATACGATTGATACCTTCGCGCGCCAGCACCACAACATCCTCGCCAACGGGCATCATCCCCCGGACGGCTTCAGAAGCGTTTAAGCAAACCACTTGATGCAACACTCGCTGCCGCAGAAGAGCAACAAACCGTTTCAAACACTGAAATCCAGTCGTCGCATCCAAAACACCAAAATTCCTGGCTACCGATGAAATCTCCCTCTCCGATTCCCAAAAGCCCCAATTCACGCAACCCACAGGAAATCTGGCAGAATTGATTAAGGAGTGAACGAACGAATCGGTAAATGTGATGCCAGCCGCATAGGCCGACAAACCGGCCGCTCCTGAAAATGAAAAACTCTGGGCCGACGAGAAGAAGCACATGAAGTCCAGCGCCTCACCCTTGAAGGCCTCATAGAAATTGAGCGATCCGCGCGTCTTGATATCCAAAACTTCTATGAAATCACTCTCCGCACATTCTGCGACCGAGTTTTCGAAGGAAAAGACAGCGCCCGCAAAAATCGCTCCGTTAATCGACTCGTACGCTTTCTTTATCTCATCCAACGCATTCCGAAGTGAATCTGCAGATAATGCATCCGCTTGCACGTAATGAAGCCGTCCGGACAATCCACGACATGCATCAATTCTCGCGCGGAGGTCAATATCCTCCTGCGATTTGCGACCAATCCAGACCACCGTCGCCCTGTAGTCATGAATCAAACGCTGAGTCACAATATTCCCAACCTCCCCACTTCCACCCAGGATTACATAAACTCCATTTTCACGAAAACCAGCATTCTCATTCGCATTCGACCAATCAAAAGGGGTTAATTTGCGAAGATACCTGCGATCCGACTTGAACTTAACCACCTCGCCTCGATCTGAAGAGGGTTCGGCGAATATTCTTCGATATAATGAATCTGCGGATGCGGATTCCAGCAAATCATCAGCCGAGAGATCGATGTTCCGAACCCGAAACCGATGATCTCCCTGTGCGATCGCATAAGCGAGTCCGGTTAAACCACCTCCGCACGGGTTCACTGTAGTATCCGCCACCTGAAAATTATCCAGCGTCAGAACAAAAAAATCGATCAGATCCGAAGGCAACATCTTTTCCCTGACAGCCTTCACTAATCGGAGTAATTGCAACTCAGCCTGACCTGGCCGATCCAGATCAATTGAATCGGAGCCGGAAACAAAGAAAAGAGAACTGATGGATTCACATACTGTCAGGCAACTCCTGAAGCTATTGCCATCATCTCGAACGTAAACCCACTCGGTCGGCGCACTATTTCGGGTCCGATCACCGATGCGAATTCGCATTATTTTCGCCGCCGGAAAATGTTCCGAAGCATAGCCGGATACAGCCGGCGTCAGGTTGATAGAATCGCCAACTTCAACAATTAAAAACGTGCCTGCGTTCCGGATAGCTCCGGAGCGTGTCGTTGATTCATCCTCACACCATTCCGGCAGGAAAACCGATGCAGATAATGGGTCGATTGGCGCTGCCTTTGAAGCAATTAAAGGGGCTTCCAGCCAACAACGGTCGCGGGCGAACGAATAAGTCGGCAAGCTGATTCGTTTTGGTTTTGCCTCACGATAAAACTTAGTCCAATGCAGCGCACCGCCACGGATCCAATGCTCCGCCACCGATGCCCACCGGGTTGCTTTATGATCGGGCTCAACGATTAGTCCGCTAGAACTCTTTGAATCCCTCCAAACTCGTCCTCGATAGAATCCCTCCGCATTCTCGCCTCCCTCCACTCCGTTTCGTAGCATCGTTTTGAGTTGATCAAGCGACTCAACTACCAAAGCGAGGCGCTGCTCCATCCCGTCACGCCCGGTTTGCAAAGTAAAGGCAAGGTCCGGGAGCAGAATTTCAGGATTCAACGAAAGGAAATGCTCAAGGTTTTTCACTGCTTCGGACAGGCGGCATTCGTTCCGGGCCGAAAGTAAGATCAAATGAGGTCCAACGGATATCGACTCTGGCAATTCGCGTCCCTCGACTGGAATATATTCTTCCAACACCAGATGCGCGTTAACACCGCCGAAGCCAAAAGAGCTGATGCCGGCGCGACGCGGCAGCGTATCGCCATTCCGGTCAAGCGGAGAAACCCAGGGACGTCTCTCTGAAAGCAAATAGAACGGACTCCCTTTTAGGTCAATATACGGATTGACGTTTTCACAATGCAGACTCGCAACGAGTGTCTTGTGCTTAAGTTGGAGCAATACCTTAATAACTCCCGCAACTCCTGCCGCCAATTCCAGGTGACCGATATTCGTTTTAACGGCGCCAAGCGCGCAATGCGGTACCGATATTGGCGCCCCCCCAGTTGCTCCATAAAGAGCTTTGAACGCCATTTTCAAGGCGTTGATTTCAATCGGATCGCCCAATGGCGTGCCGGTTCCATGCGCCTCGATATATCCGACCGTGCGGGGATCCACTCCAGCTTTTGCATATGCGGTCTTCAGGAGCTCAGCCTGCGCCTTCGGATTCGGTGCGGTCAGGGAGTTCGACCGTCCGCCGTGATTGACGGCGGTGCTCCGAATGATGCCATAGATGTGATCACCATCTTTCTCAGCCGATTCAAGCGGCTTCAGTACCAACATCCCAACTCCTTCGCCGCGAACATAACCGTTGGCTTCGGCCGAAAAGGTCTTGCATTGCCCGTCTCTTGAAAGCATTCCCGCTTTGCTGAAACTCACATGGTCATCCGCGGTAACGATGGTATTGATGCCGCCCGCGATAGCGACCGCGCACTCTCCAGACACAATCGAGGACACTGCACGATGAATCGCGACTAGCGACGAGGAGCAAGACGTTTCGACAGGCTCGCTGGGCCCGTTCAAATCGAGGAAATGGCTCATTCGATTCGGCCCAAGGGATGGTATCGCACCAGTGGAAGTGAATCCTTCGATTCCACTATCATCTGCGGCGCCGCGAGAACCGTAGTTACTGCTGCCAGTTCCAATAAATAGTCCCGTATTGGTTCCGGCAAAACTGGTTGGTGCGTAGCCGGCGTCCTCAATGGCACGCCAGACATACATCATCAACAACCGCTGTTGAGGGTCCATCAACTCGGCTTCTCGAGGAGAAATCCCAAAGAACAACGGATCAAACGTGGTGACGTCGTCAATAAAACCGCCCCATCGAATGTTGGTTTTGTTGTGTTCACGATGAGGGTCGCCGTCGAGGCTCTTCCAGTCCCATCGTTCTGCAGGAATTTCCGTGATCGCATTTTTGCCCTCGAATAAATTGCTCCAAAACTCTTCCAAATTCGATGCGCCCGGCATTTGGCCGCTCATCCCGATAATCGCGACGCCAGTGCCTGCGGTCACCCGCGGTTTTTGAACGCTGGACTGCATCCGACTCGAATCGCTTTTAGTCGCCTCAACGAACGCCACCATTTCGAATGGAGTCGCAAACTCAAACAAATCGGGAGGGTTTGTCGTCAATCCGAACTGATCGTTGAGAGCCTTGGATAATGCGACCACCTTCAACGAATCAAAACCGTACTCACTGACACTCTTTTCCATCTCAATTTCAGCCACCGGCATCGATAGAACACTCGCGAGAATTTGAGTCAACTGCTCCTCAATAGATCCCGAAGGCTGAACAACGCCTGGCGTACTCCGCGAGAATCGCGCGATTCCATTTTGCTTTTGTGCGTTCGCTTCAACTTTTTGATCAGGCAGAGCATCGGCAGCTTGAGGAAAATAAGAACGAAGATGCTCGAAGGGATAGGTTGGCAGATTCAACTTCTGAACGGCGAACCCCTTTAAAACGACCGACCAATCAAAAGCCCCTTCTTTCCGCCAGCGGTTCAGTAACAGCTCGACATTTGCGTTAGAGAGCGCTGGATAATCGATCGTCCGACTTGATTTCCTTTCAACAACCTCAAATAAATCGACGGAACTTTCGAACCTGCCCGCCACCTCTGTCATTTTCGCGGCCAGTTCCTCGATCGATTCGACGATGATGCCGAATCGGAAATCAAAGTACGACCGAGACGAATTGATCGTGTAAGCTAAGCGATCCAGAGACATTTCGGATCCCGGTGCCGAAATTAAAAAACGCCCAATTGACTCACAATATGCCGCGAGGGCATTCGGAGTTTTTGCTGACAGGCAGATCGGATAGCGTGTGAGCCCAAGCGACTGATTTTGAAAAATCCCGACATACTCCTCGATGAGCATATGGGCGGTTGCCCCGGAGAAATTGAACGAATGCACACCGGCACATCGTGGCGCCGTCTCGGAGGAAATATTTCGTCCCTCGAGCGACACTTCCGATTGAACAAGGTAAAGCGGCGATTGTTTCCAACGAATGTTCTTGTTAATCGTTTCGAGATGGAGAGAGCGGGGAATGCATTTCTCATGAAGCAACATCACCGTCTTCATGAATCCGGCGACGCCTGCCGCTGCTTCGGCGTGCCCGATGTTGGATTTGATCGATCCCACCCCGCAACTATTCAGAGGTAGCGTTACTCCCTTCTCCTGCGCGAATTCTTTGAGCGCTTTGGAAATGCTATTAAATTCGAGCGCATCCCCCATCTCCGTCCCAGAACCATGTGCTTCGATGTGAACGATTGACCGCGGATCCACGTCCGCTTTTCGATACACCTCGCGAATAAGCTCCACGTGCCGCGACCCGTTTGGCTGCGTATAGAAATATCCCTTACCTCCATGGTTTGTGCCGGACGCTTTAATCACAGCGTAGATGGGGTCCCCATCCCTTACAGCGTCTTCGAAGCGCTTTAAAAAGACTGCGCCGAAGAGTTCAGCTTTGCTCCAACCGTCTCCTCCTGCCGCGAATGGTTTGCAGCGCCAATCTTTGGAAAGGTATTCCATCGCCGAATACATTTTGTATCCAGACTCGGTGCAAACAAAACTAACACCACCAGCGATGGCAGCATCACAGGCCCCCTCGCGAATATCATGCACCGCACGATCAATCGCATAGAGTGAACTGCAACAGGCCGCATCGACTGCCTGGCTAGGCCCCGTCAGGTTTAAAACATAGGAAACACGATTAGCAATTCCCGCCAAAGAGCTTCCGGTGCCTTCATAAAACATCGACACCGGATAATCGACATCGTGCAAATACGCTCCGTAATCATTGACAATCGCTCCGACATAAACACCAATTCGCTGACTGGAGAGAGACAACGGATAATACCCAGCATCTTCGATGGCAGACCATGCGGCTTCGAGGAAAAGCCTTTGCTGCGGATCCATGGCCATAACCTCTTCTTCGCTATAACCGAAAAAAGCGGCATCAAATTTGTCCGCATCTTCAACAAACCCACCATAGATCCCGTGCAGCTCAGCGACCAGCTTCTCGTAAACCGGATATACAGATTTCCGACGTGATTCCGGCATTTCGACAATCAAGTCCTCGCCGGTTCGAATTTTATTCCAAAAATCATGAAAATTAGACGCCCCGGGAAACATCCCACCCATCCCAACCACGGCGATCTTCGTTTCTTTCGAGAGAGGAATGCCTTTCTTGATCGTACTATCAATCGACGCAGGTTTTGGCGCCACTTTAGCCTCGATTGTCTCGATCCGGCTCTGAGCACTTCCCTCCACAAAAGTCCGCATCTCCGGACCAAATTCAGCGATCAGGTGATCGACCGCATCGCAAATGTTTGTATATTCAAACAGTGTCGTGGCCGGCATGTCGAATTTAAGGGCCCTCCCGATTTGATCGGTCAGCGTATTGATTCCAATGGAATCCAGGCCCAGAGGTTCGAGGCTTTGGTCTAATGGCACAGCCGTAACATCGCATTTCAGGAATTCCGCGATTCGCCTGCGGATTTCGCTCATTAGATTGTCCCTAATCCGACTCGTGTCACTTGGCGCCGGGATTTGGTCGACAACCGAATTTACCGTTCGCGGCAGGTTAGAATAAGCCTTGGGATAGTAACCCATCAAAATTGCATAAATCTCGCCCTCTCCGTTTTCAATCGATATGTCGTATCGGGCGAAACTGTCCTGCCGTCGCTTTACCGAGGCGTAAATTCTCGTCTTTGCCGGAATATCGTTCAGTAGATGAATCTGCTCCACGGCGAACGGAACGACAGCTTCCGCCTTACCTTCATTTAAAAACGTGAATCCTCGGCATGTGCCCAGGGCGGAATCGTAAAACGCGATTTCAGAAAGGGCCGGCGCCGATTCGGCGCCCATTGCATCCAGGACGCCTACAAGCCGATCACTCAAATGATACAGGGCACTCAGGCGCCGTAAATCCGCGCCATGAAACTGACGGGTCTCAGGCGCATTCGCCAAAACCCAAAAAGCGTTTTTATCAACGATTGACAAACATCCATCCAGGCTTGAAGCGCTAAAAGAGGTTTCAAATTCTGAAACTTCAGGAATCCGATCAAGCAACAGCCTCCCCGTGCAACACACTGCTTCGCTCTCTTTATGATAAATCCGAAAACGGCCGGATTCTTCGAATTCAAAACGCATGGTCGCGGAATCTACGCCAGTTTCGAACGGCAGGATCCAGGCCAGGTTCTTGATTGTGCAGCGATCAAGCTCGTAAATACGGCGAGCGATTTGACCTAAAAGCACGATATAACCGGTTCCCGGCATGATCGAAATTCCATCGACCAGATGCTGCGACATAAAACAGTCGTCAGGGCTGAGAGCAATCTCGACAACGACGCCCGAATTGTGCCGGGTCACAATCCAGCGCTCTTCAATTCGAAGCCGCTTTGATCGATCGGCTCCCGGTTTCGGCTTTAGCCGATAGACATCACCTTTAAATGGAACTGTTGGAAGCGGCAGTTTTTGATATTTCCCGGAACCGACCCAAGTCTCCAGGGAGATGGGCTCTCCTTTGACCCATCGTTTCGTGAAATGTTGCTCAGAACCGTTCTTTCCAATTCCAACAATGTCACCATAGGTGCTGATTCGCTCGCTCGCCTTACCAGCAAGGAAGTCGGTGCAACAACCCAGGAATTCCTCGATTGTTTGAACGTCGAATACGACACGGCAGGCCATCTGGCGTTCACGGGCTGACAGCGTCCGCGATAATGCATGCAAGAGTGCTCGCTCTGATGAACAGATCGACCGATAACGCGACAGCGTTGGTTTCGCTCGCAAATGGGAGAAAATCCGAGCGATATATTCGGCCAGCGCAGGTTCAGATCCGGCGGAAAACAACATCGGGAAGACATCTTGAGATGGAGCCGGTAATGGTATCCCATAATTCTCGTAACCGCTTAAAACCACGTGGGCATTTGTCCCTCCCAAGCCATATGCGAGAACGCTGACGCAGTCTTCCTCCCGTCCACTTGAGAACAAGGTATTTTCCGCGCGAATTTCCAGAAGCGACTGCTCGACATCAAACACCGGATCGGTGTGCTCGAAGTTCAAAGTTGCTGGAATTGTGCCGTACGAAAGGGCCAGGGCTGCTTTCGTCAGCTGCGCCATTCCACCGGATGCCTCTCCAAAGCCAATGTTTGATTTGACCGAAGATACAGGAATCCTTTTGCCCTTGCGCCCGGCTTTCTCCAGAAAAAGTTGAATCGCTTGGAGTTCGATAACATCCGTCTCGCCTCCGGCGCCGTGACCCTCAATAAAACGGATCTTATCGGGTCCAATTCCCAATTTTTGATAAGTTTTCACCATCAAATCCGAGAGCGATTCCGAGGAAGGTAACGTCATGCTTCCCGATCGGTCGCCGTGGTGGTTGACATCGCTCCCCTGAATAACAGCGTAAACAAAGTCGCCGTCTGCGATAGCACGGTCGAATGGCTTGATCATCATCGCCCCGACACCTTCTCCGATTACCTCTTTGTTCGCGGGATGCGAAAAGGAGTTGCAGACACCAACTTCATTTAGGATCCCCATTCGCGAGAGTGCGCTTACCCTGCTTGCCGTCAACAAAAGGCTCGCCCCTGCAATGATCGCCTGATCGCAATCCCCGGCATTTATCGCCTGAATCGCACGATGGAGTGCCACCAACGCAGTGGAGCAAGCCGTGTTATAAACCTCGCTAGGACCGGTTAGTCCCAGGAGAAATGAAATTCGATTGGCGAAAATCGCACCGGTAGCTGCTGTGCCAAGATAAGCCTCGCTTGCATCGTCAATTTCGAGTTCTCGAAGCATTTCAGCATACTCGTAATTATAAAACGAAACAAAGACCCCGGTCCTGGGATCCATCGATCTAGGTCGATATCCGGCGCTCTCAACGCAAGACCAAGCTGTTTCGAGCATGAGGCGCATGTGAGGATCCATGACTTCAGCTTCTCGCCTCGAAATATTGAAGAACGGTGCGTCGAATCGATAAATGTCTTCGATCAATCCGAAATGCTTGATCCGTAATGCGCTTCCTTCCCCTAACGAGCCTCCAGCACTAAGGTAGTCCTCCAGTCGCTCGCCCCGGATCTCCTCAATGCAATTTCGTTTATTAATCAGGTTTTCCCAAAATTCATCAATAGTTTTAGATTTGGGATAGCGCCCTGCCATGCCCACAATCGCCATAGGCCCCGGATTAATTCGTCCTTCTCCAGGCGAAGCGCGAACAATCGGCTTGGAATCGGCAAATTCTCTCCGCTCAGAAATCCGAAGGATTTCCTCAAGCTCTTTGCGCTTTTCTGCCAGGTTCATCGTTCCTTTTATCGATAAAGAGAGACGAGTCGCTTGAGGAAAGGAAGCGAGTCCATAACGTTCGAATAATCGACTCCAAAATCGACGAGACAAGCAATTTCATCCACTCCCATTTCGATCGCCTGATCCACTATTTTTCGAGCATCTTCAACCGATCCAAACAACGCGCCCGTTTTTGAATAGCGTTCATAGGAATATTCCAGCATCCGATTCTTTTCATCCTCTGTAATTTCGGTTTCGCCCTGAACAATGCCGGCTTTGGTGTGGGCATCGAGCGCACTCTTAATATATTCCTTGAACGGTTTTTCGACGGCCGCTCTCACTCGATTAATATCTTTATCGACCAATGTGTGGAGCATCAGAGTTACCTTTCCCTCTGCAGGATCGAAACCGGCCTCCTCACGCGCTCGTCGATACTTCGCAATTTTTTTACCCATGGCTTCCAGGTTTATTCCGTAAAGCATCGTAAAAACATTATAACCACTCTTTCCAGCGTGGATGAAGGCGCCATCATTCTGAGCAACCAGAAGCCAGACGTTTAATTCCTTCTGAATGGGTCGTGGGTGAACTGTTACGGAAAACGCTTCTCCATCGGGTCCTGGAAATGAAATCGATTCCCCACGCCACAATCTGCGGACGATCTCAATTCGCTCTGAGCAGATTTCGCGGCGCTTCTCAAAGTTCGACGGGGCCGTGATAAAATCGGCCTTATTCCAACCCGAACCGAATCCCAAATCAACACGTCCACCCGAAAGAATATCGTTCATCGCCCACCATTCCACGACCTCCGTGGGGTGATGCAGCGGAAGTGAAACGCCAGCGGATCGAAAACGAATCTGTTTGGTTTGAGGAATCAGATACGCAGCGATGATTGCGGGATTGGCGTAAATGGAGCCAAACTCGTAAAAATGGCGTTCGGGCATATAAATCGCCTCGAAACCCTCCCTATCGGCAAAGAGAGTTACATCACGCATGAAACGGTATTTTTCCGCGTTCGAAACGTCCTTTCGGACGTCGGAAAAAAACAAAAAACTAAACGACACCTTTGAACTGTTCCGTTTCGGTGTTCCGTTCATGGGCACAATGCCCAATAACTCTTCAATCGTCGGTTTCAACCCGCCTCTCCTTTCGCGCCCTCAAGTAGGGATTGTGTTATGCCATCCAAATGGGCCGCCAAACTTCCTGTCGTGGGGAATTCGACCAGCCACTGCGGTGAAACTTTTAAGGCCAATCTCTTTTCCAAAAGCATTGAAAAACGAACTCCAGAAACAGAATCCATTCCGTAATCCTGAAACGATTTCGAATCGTTCACCTGCATCAATCCCAAAATTTCTACGAGACACTCTTTGACAGTCATTAAAGTGTTCCCAGAAAGGTCCACTCTTTTCCCTGACTCGACTGCCCAACCTTTTGAATTTTCGTTTCGGGAACCAATCAGGATTCCGTGCAGGCGATCGACCGTGGAAGGACTCAATCGTTCGACATCATTAGAACGCAAAAGGCGCCCAATCTCACTCACTGGAATTTGCTCCCCTCCCCGTCTCCGTTGCTCCCATTCATCGATTCGCTTCTGGATTTGGAGGTCTGCCAACGGACGGGAATCATCCGCAGGCGGATCATTTAACCCAAGACTTTCCTGAGCTTTGAATTTGTCACGAACACGCATCAGCCCAATAAATCCATTTTTATTAGCTCCGCAGGCCGCGATCCATGGAAATGCAGTTTCTATGTCGATTGGATTAAATCCCGCCTCGCTCATTCGCGCATCCCTCCCGGCGGGTTGATATTTGTCGACGCTCCAGGCACCCCAACCGAAAGCAACTGTCTTGCCGGAGCGATTTCCGCTTGCCTGCAGTTGGGTTCGATAATGAGCGAACGCATTTTGATAGGCTGCCGCGTACGCATAATCAGAGGAACCGTGAATACCAAAAGAGGCCATCGACGAAAACAGCATGAAGAACTCCAAAGGTTCCGCAGCCGTGAATTCGTCCAAATAAAAGGTTCCGTCCACCTTCGCCCGCAATACCCGAGCGAATGATTCCCACGATTTAGAAAGAACCAGTTCGTCTTCGACGAGGCGCGCCAGATGGATAACACCATGGATGGCTCCGACTTCCGCGTTCAATTTCTGAAACGTTTTTTCAACCGCCGCTCGATCGCCAATATCAACAGAATAGTAATGAACCCCGGAACCAAGCGATTC
>JAQGOX010000014.1 GCA_028293365.1 Verrucomicrobiales bacterium
CCCAATCGGCCAATCGCCAGCAAGCTCGAAGGAAGTCGCGGTCCCGCCGCTGAGCGGAGGAACCCATTTCAACGCTTCGCCGAAAACGCCATCAATTGAAAAAGCGGAGGGAAGAGATGGCAAATCGGGTCCGGGCTTCCATCGGACTTGATCCACCCAGGATGCTCCGAAACGCGAAAAACGAGAGTCTGTCCAACGGACATGGTGAGTGCCTGCCTCCAGCGCAATCGTTTCCTGTTCCCAGTCTCCACTTTCGTCCAGAAGAGCGACCTGAACGCCGTCAACCGTCAAAATAAGAGAGTCTGAAAAGTGCGCGCCATCCAGCTTCCACCAAAAGGTCAGTACGCCGGAACCCGAAGCTTCCATTTCCAACCAGGAATTTCGGACTGGCCCCTTGGCGGGCAGCCAACCGGATTGGGCTGCGTCGATCGTGTCCTGGGAGGTTTCCGTCTGCACAAACCAGGGAGCTTCGGGAGACGTGGACCAAATAAAACCTGAAGTGTCCAGGCCAACTTCCAGGGGATCGCTTTCGATGATTATTTGTGCGTTTTGAGTTGTCTCACCAGCACCATTTGACGCGACGATCTGGATTGGGAACGCACCGCTTTTTGTGGGAATTCCAGAAAAGGCAAGCGTCGATGGATCGAAGTTGATCCCTGGGGGGAGGACGTCCGGCACGGTTACGGAATTGGGACTGTTCACCAAATCGACTACGAAGAAGAAAGGATGGTCAAGACGGCCAGCCGCAGCCGGTGCGGATCGAAACTCCGGAATTTGGAGCGAGTTGATGGAAAGGCCAGCCAGCCAACCGGTACTGGCGTCGTCTGCGCCTTTTGTCGTTTTGCTATAGGACCACCGAAGCACATGGTCCCCGGGCGGAACTTGCTGAACCTGGCGGGTCCAATCAGTTTCCCCGGTGATTTTCGCGAGCAGCTCGCCGTCGATCAAGAATTGAAGGCTGTTGATACCGGGCCCGGAGGAGGCCCGCCAATCAAACTGAACGAGCGACGGCCCATCGACGTGAACTTGAATCCATGACTCGACACCGTCGGGGAGAGATGCAGCGCTTTGAAGCGCCGAAGGCGTTCCGGGGGTCACGCTGTTTTCCGCAAACCACGGGTACTTGGAATCAGTTTCCGGGAACAGGAAGGGCGTTCCGAGAGCAGGTCCCAATCCGGAAGGATCGACTTCAAGCGAAAACGGGAAGGTGGAGGAGCCTGCCGCATTGATGGCGAAAAGAGTTAGCGGAAAAACTCCCGCAATTTCCGGAGAGCCGGAAATCGATCCATCGTCGCTATCGAAGACAAGTCCCTCCGGTAGGGTTCCGTCGAGTTTCCAGGCGTCCACCCCGAAACTTGCGATTGGGTGAAATTCCAGTGGGGAGAACCGGTTTGCTTTGACGGGCATCGAGAGTTCGATTTTCGGGCTTTGCGGGGCCAGAATCTCCATGTCATCAACCCACGCTGATTGGAATGAAGCGCCCAGCTCAGCTTGTTCCCCTGAAAGGGGACCGTCGTACGTATAAGTCCAACGAAGTACGTGCGGGCCCGGGAGTAATGAAAGCCATTGTTGGGTCCATTGGTTTTGGCCGTGAAGGGAGTAGCGGTCAACGCCGTCAAGTGCAGCGGTAACGGTTCCGGCATCGACTTTCCACCAGAAACTGACGGACGCAGGCCCGTCGATTTTGGATTCCATCCAGGTCGATTCGCCACGATTGACAACAGCACTGGCAGCCGAGCCGTCCCCATTTTTAAGACGAGGTTCGCTGATATCCGCAGTCCAGCCTTTGGGGGAACTTGTGGTCGTTTGAATTTTCGGAATGTTAAGGATGGTACTTAAGGGAAGGTCGGCCACTTGCAAGGTTAACGAAATCTCGTCAGAACCAGCAGCATTGAGGGCTCGAAGTTTGCCGGGAAAGAGTCCCGCGACGGCCGGTTTGCCCGAAATCTTTCCAGTCTTCGCATCGAAAGTCAGCCCAGACGGGAGATCGCCGATCCATTCGAATCGGGTGGCTTCGCCAGAGATGGGCGGGTCGAAAAGGCCCCCCTCGCCAGTCATCCAACGAACGATTGGCGGCGGTTCGTTCAGGAACGCAGGCGCCAGTTGGTTCTCGATCTCAAGACGATCAACCCAGCCGCAATCCCGCCCGGCCGAGCGCGAGCCGTCCTTCAGGTAGCGCCACTCCAGGCGATGCGCGCCTTCGGGAATTTCGAAAGCGAATGAACGCCACGGCGTCGATCCGGTGATGGCGTCGGTGAAATGCCCGTCAATATGAAAAATGAGGCGATCGCCGGGTTCGGCATCACATTTCCATTGGAACGTTCCTCTCGTCGGCCCTTGAATGTCGACATAGAGGGAGGTTCCCTGGCCATCTCCAACAGGACCGGATCGAGCGGCGTCATGTCCATCCGAAGTTTCATTGGTTTCACGAAACCATTCGAACGGACCTCGCGAAGTGACCGCGCTTCGAAACGAGTAGTCGATGGCATCCGCCAGTGATGAAGAAACGACGGTAATCGTTAAGGGCTTGTTATCCGAAGCCCCAAGAGAGGTTCGAACGATTTGGCGGAAGTCGAAGTGCCCGGCAGCAGGAACACGGGTAATTGTGATTAATCCATCCGCGTTAATAGAGATCCAGGGTGGCAGAGGTTCACCATGCGAGCCGGTCAGTTCAAAGACCGCGCCAACCGCCGGCAGGTTCTGTACGACCATCTGCACGGAGAGGCTGCTGTTCACGGAGGTGTCGATGCGTTGGGATGAATTAATGACGGGGTTACCTAGATTTGGGGGAACCACGGCGGCCCAGGAATATTGAAAGCGATTAACCGGCGGCAGCGCAGCGGTGGATGTCTGAAGAGTCCACATTGTTCGGTCATCGACGGGATCCACACAGGTGGCGCTGTAATCACCGAATCGGTTACGAATGTCTCCCGTGGGAGGCGCGACATTACTCGGGCTGCCGCCCGGCCGGTAAATAGAGAACGGGCGAAAAACACCCGTTGGATCAGAAACCGCCCGAAAAGCAAATCCGGCGGAGGGGAAGATCGAAGGACTCATAACGGTAAAACCAATAAGGACGTCGCCTTCCGCATTGATCGCTGGCGTGGGGTACGAAAGGAAAACTCCAGGCGGGCCGAAACGACCGAACTGATTGGCCGTCCACGTGGAAGTATTGATGTCCATCCATTGAATCTGCGAAGCGCCTCCACCGTCGTTAACAAGGATGCGATTGGCTGCGATGAGGCGGCCGTCGCGCGCCACCACACTGTGCAACCGGTCGTCGCCTAAATCCACGCGGGTGGTGACGCCGAACTGTGGACCCACTCCGTTTCCATCAGCGAAACCGAAGTAGGTGGGGACCCCCAGATCACCCCGATATACATTAGGCAATCCTTCGCGATACGCGATTTGCCCGTCTGGAAGCAAACGCAGCGTGCTGTGTTCATACCAGGATCCGAAGAGGTCGCTGCCGAAATCGACGCAATGGAGCAATTCACTGCCGTCCAGAGTTTTAGCCGGAGCAAGACGGCGAGCGCCGACACGCCACGCTGAGAAAGAAAGCGCGCCACGGTAGGCGGCGGTTTTGTTGATCGCGATGATTGAGCAACCAATCTGGTAGGATATTCCGGCAAAGCCAGGCACTGTAAATGCAGTGCTGGCGACCGCGATCAGATCACGATTAAACCCGAGAGAGGGCTGATCCAGCCAGGTTCCCGCTCCATAATGAAGACGCGCGTCACCGGTGTTGATGATGAAGCCCCACCAGGAATCGCGAATGTTGGCGCCAAAGGATGGGTTGTCGCCTTTTGAAACCGCGATAAGTGCACGGCTCGAATTAGCCCTTGCATCGGAGTTGCAAACGAAAATCCAGCGCCGGCCCAACGGATCGTAGGTGATCACGGGATCGTATGGGCTCGTCGCCGCTGGATTTCCGGGAGCGCCATTGGCATTGAGCAGGTTATCCCAAAAAGAGGGCAGAAACGTTTCTGAAACGACATTGCCGTCGCGATCCTGAACGCGAATGAAAAAATTTGCAGCGCTCATGACATGATCCCTGCCGACCGCGCCAGTCGTGTCGGTTGGCGTCGCAAACCAGGTTCCTACAAAAGCACCCGGAGGCGCTTCCGCAGCCGTTTCGTTAACGGTAGATGCCACGAAAGTTCGGGTAACACTCGGAGAGGATTGAGCAAACAGCGAAGTGATGCTGAAAATGGCAGCGGCACAACTGATTAGAAGTTGGCATTTTGCGCGCGAACCAACCAACGACGCGGCTACGAAGGAGAACCCCTTATTAATCCCTCTCATTAGGAACTAATCCTTTCAATAAGGACCTGTTGCGTCAATGCACAACTTCGCCGCCGCCCCGCGCTCACACGAACAAGGACAGTTCGTACAGAACTCAATCGCGCGGTCTGAACTTCGAAGTGGTGGCGAGTTTTTC
>JAQGOX010000031.1 GCA_028293365.1 Verrucomicrobiales bacterium
ATGCTATCAAGACATTAACATCCAGAAGCGCGCGGGTCAGACACCCTCCTCATCCATGATTCTTTGGACATGTTCCAAAGTGACAATTTCCCCGGGACGAGCAGGAAACATTGGAACGCCGTTCTTCAGTTTAATGGCTGGAGTACCCCGCTGCGAACCCGTTAGGCCCGCACGAGCCAACCGCGAAACCACCGCCCCTGCGGTCGTTCTCTCCTTTCGCGCAAGTTCTTTAGCCGCCTGGAGGACATCATCCTCAATATCCAGTGTGGTTCGCATGCATCTGATGTTAACGCATCAGATGTAAATAGCAAACTCGACATGGTCGGCGTTCGCCGGAGTGTTAGAGCAACCGGGGGATTGATTGAAGAGATTCGAGGCTACATCATCTGACTCCACACGCCAAAACCGTTTGAAAGTGAGGCGGTTGTTCCTCGCTGGAGACTACCGAAATCTCGGTTTTTTTGAATCCGGCTGCATCGAGCCAGCGTTGAAGGTCGCTTTCGGCAAAACCGAGCCACCGATCTCCATATAGTTCATGGGCCTGAGTGAAATTGTGTTTTAAGAGGTCGAGGATCATGATTTGGCCACCCGGACGGAGGATTTTATAAGCGCTCGCAATCGCTTTCGCAGGATCAGCCGCGTGATGCAGTGCCTGGCTCAGAATCACCCAATCGACGCTTTGCGGTTCAATCGGTGGGTGTTCCAGATCGCCGAGGCGAAATTCCAGGTTTTTCAGGCCGTTTCGTTTCGCTTTTTCAGCACCGAACGAAACCATTTTTTCGGAGTTGTCGACGGCGATTACCTTTTTTGCCCGCAAGGCCAAAAGTTCACTCAACAAGCCCTCGCCGGAACCCAAGTCGGCCACGACCAGTGGTGGAAGAATGCGGAGAAGCAATTGTCCGAACGCCTGCCAGGATCGGCCCGGACCGTAACTGCGGTCAAAACGGCCGGCTACCTGATTGAAATAGACCTGCGCCTGCTCATCGCGCCGGTTCAGAATGCGCTTCAGATTGACCTGGTCTGCGGAATGTTCCGGCATTTCGCGGGCCCCCCGCACCGCCACGTCGATAAACTCCCGCGCGACTTCATCTGCTTCGCCGTTCCACTTATAGAAAGCGCGTTTGCCTAAACGTCGGGATTGCAACAAGCCAGCCTCCTGCAGCAGGCCGAGATGGGTGGAAATGCGCGATTGTCCGAGCCGGGTCACCTCCTGAAGCTCGTTAACCGACAATTCCTGGCCTTGAAGCAAAGCAATAATGCGCAGGCGCGTGGGGTCGGCAAGGGCGCGGAGAGATCGAAGCGTGTTTGCCATGAAATTTGTTCGTAAATAGGGTTGACGGGCGTGGATACGTATATATCTTCGTATCCCGATACGTCAATATATTGATTCTTAAGACGCAGCACCTGTAAAAAAATGAGCAAAAACTACATCTTTTCCTCCGAGTCGGTCGGCGAAGGCCATCCTGACAAGGTTTGCGATACAATCTCCGATGCCGTGCTGGACGCGTGCCTCGCACAAGATTCCCGGAGCCGGGTTGCCTGCGAAACGTATGCCAAAAGCAACATTGTCGTGGTTGGTGGCGAAATCACCACGGACGCGAAATTTGATTATACCCAGATCGTTCGGGATGCAGTGCGCGAAATTGGTTATGTGAATGACGATGATATTTTTCATGCGGACCGAATTTTCATCATGAACATCATCACCGGGCAGAGCCAGGACATTGCCCAGGGTGTCGATGCTCGTGCTGCTGAAGGCAAACAAACCGCTGAGCAAGGCGCAGGGGATCAGGGATTGATGTTCGGTTTCGCCTGTGACGAAACTCCCGAATTGATGCCAGCTCCGATCATGTTCGCGCATCGCCTCGGCCGCGAACTGACCCGTATTCGCAAAGCCAAAGAAGTGGAATGGCTCCGTCCTGACGCCAAAAGCCAGGTTTCGGTGCAATATGAGAATGGCAAGCCGGTACGCATCGCGAACGTTGTGGTTTCAACCCAGCACGCGGAAAAAGCGAAGCACAAGACGATCAAAGATTTCATCATTAAAGAAGTCGTGCGCAAGGTGATCCCAGCCGAATTGCTCGATAAGAAAACCGAATTCCTGATTAACCCCACCGGCCGTTTCGTTGTCGGCGGTCCGCAGGGAGATACGGGACTGACTGGACGAAAAATCATCGTTGATAGCTACGGCGGCATGGGACGTCACGGCGGCGGCGCGTTCAGCGGAAAGGATCCTTCGAAGGTCGATCGCAGTGCAGCCTACATGGGGCGATACGTTGCCAAAAACATCGTTGCTTCGGGTTTGGCGACACGGGCGGAAATCCAATTCGCTTATGCAATCGGCCATCCGAATCCGGTCTCTGTCTGCGTCGATACATTCGGAACCGGACTGGTTCCTGACGAAGCGATCGAGAAGGCCGTGCAGCAGGTGTTCAGCTTCAAACCGGCTGAAATCATTAAACAACTGAATTTGCTCCGCCCGATTTACTCGAAGACGACCAACTACGGCCACTTCGGCAAAATTGACGATTTGAACAGCATCACCTGGGAGCGCACGGACAAAGCTGCCGCTCTGAAAAAAGCAGTTAAATAACCCTACAAAAAAAGATTATGCCTACATCAAGTGCGGCAACGCCGTCCAAAGCTCGCGTAGCCAACGATTACAAAGTCAAAGACATCAGCCTCGCCGAATGGGGTCGCAAGGAAATCGGCATGGCCGAGCAGGAAATGCCAGGATTGATGGCGCTCCGCAAAGAATTCGCCGGCAAGTACCCTCTTAAGGGAGCGAAAATCGCTGGATGTCTGCACATGACGATCGAGACTGCCGTTTTGATCGAAACGCTGGTGGAACTCGGCGCGGAAGTGCGTTGGTCCAGTTGCAACATTTTCTCCACGCAGGACAATGCCGCCGCGGCGATTGCCGCCCGCGGCATTCCGGTGTTTGCCTGGAAAGGGATGACACTGGAAGAATTCGATTGGTGCATCGAACAGACGCTGCATTGGCCCGATGGATCGCAATTGAACCTGATCCTTGACGACGGTGGGGATCTCACAAACATGTGCCATGACAAATATCCCGAGCTACTGAAGGGTATCCATGGACTGTCCGAAGAGACCACCACCGGGGTACATCGCCTGGCGCAACGGGTTCGCAAAGGGAGCTTGAAAATCCCCGCGATCAATGTCAACGACTCCTGCACCAAATCCAAGTTCGACAATCTTTACGGTTGCCGTGAATCGTTCGTGGACGCGCTAAAACGCGCAACCGATGTGATGATCGCCGGTAAAGTCGTGGTGGTTTGCGGTTACGGAGACGTCGGCAAAGGCTGCGTGCAAAGTGCGCGTGGTTTGGGCGCTCGCGTGCTTGTCACTGAAATTGATCCGATCAATGCCTTGCAGGCTGCCATGGAAGGATACGAAGTCGTGACTCTTGAAGATGTCTGCCACAACGCTGACATATTTGTCACGACGACGGGAAACATCGACGTCATTCGCCGCGAACACATGGACAAGATGAAGAGCGGGGCCATCGTCTGCAATATCGGTCATTTTGATAGCGAAGTGCAGGTATCTTCACTCTACAACGACAAGTCGCTGAAACAGGTTGAGATCAAACCACAAGTGGATCAATTCACCTGGCCCGACGGAAAAATCCTGTATGTGCTCGCCGAAGGCCGTCTTGTGAACCTAGGTTGCGCTTCCGGTCATCCGAGCTTTGTCATGAGCGCGAGCTTTACGAATCAGGTTCTTGCCCAGCTCGATCTTTGGAACAACAAGGACAATGGGAAATATAAAGTGGACCTTTACACACTGCCCAAGGCTCTCGACGAAAAAGTCGCGCGCCTCCACCTGGGCAAACTCGGAGTCAAATTGACGACCCTGACCGCGGCTCAGTCCGAGTATCTCGGAGTGCCGGTTGAAGGACCGTTCAAACCTGACAATTATCGCTACTAAGCGGTAACACTGTTTTACATGAGCGCCGTCTCCGAAAGGGGGCGGCGCTTCTTTAATTTTAGAGGTTATAATTGCGACAGCTCCGAGGCTCCGAGGCTCCGAGTTGCGCAAACTCACTTCAAAGCGATCCAGGAGGCGATTACCGCGTTGGTGGAAAGTTGTTTTGCTAATAGGTGATAGCCGGCAGTCAAAGGATGGCTGGCATCCGCGTAGAGTTCGGTTGGAAGAGGGGGCGGCGCGACAAACTGAACTTTGTTCGCGGTTAGCCACGAGGTAATGCCTTCACGCAGTGCCTGATATCCCGGGCGGCTTTCTTTGGCGATCATGTGTTCGTTGAATGGGCCGAGCAAAACCAGAACGTCATCGCTGCGTGAGTTGAGGGTCGCAATAAGGTGTTGAAATCCCTGCCATTGCAGAGAGCTTGCCAGAGTGACCCATTCAAACTGGGCAGGGTTTCCGCCATTCTCAGTCCATGATCGGTGACGCGGGCTGGCAGGACCGCGTTGTGGATCATTTGCGGGTGCTTCTGGCACAGCCATCTTAATTTCTGTCAAAGGATTCCGGTAGCTATTCGTATAGTGCGGAGGATCGTTGCCATCGTCCTGCAAAGTCCAAATGGGAATGCTTTTGTCATTAAAGTAGGCGCTCTGCAAATGGTTCACCCAGGCCAAAAAACTGAAATTTCTTTCAGCAACGGCGCTGAGGCGTTCGTTTGCGTCGGCTCTGTAACAGGGAATGCGCGGCGAAAACTGTGGGACCAAATGAGAGTGGTTGAATTTCTCTTCTTTCTCAGTTTGCAGGTCGGCTTTAGGATTGCTCATCCAAAGGAGATTGCAGTTCACTAAAATTCTGCGATGACGCAGAGGACCACCGTAGTAGTTTACCAATCCATCGAGTGCCAACGGGAAGAGGCCATTGACCCCGGCGTTGACAAATCGATCCGTCTGCCCGGCTTCCGCGTTGAGGAAGTGAGATAAGGTTCCATCTGGCAAAACATATTCGCCCCAAACTACGGAATCGCCTAAAACCAGAACTCGGGAGTGATCGTCGATTTGCTGAAGCCGCCGGTGATACAACCAATAATCTTTGCTTAGGCTGTAGGGAATCCGGTAGTCGGCGTCGGTTTTAAATCGTTCGGTGTGCTTCCAGGCAAAAGGCGTCCCGACAAGGATCACGAGTAAAACGGCGCTGGTAATAAGCCATTGCTTCGTGTTCAGCCGCATCTCATTTACAAATGGGATTTCGGGAACTTGCGCTGTTTTTTCGTCACTCATTTAGAATTGGAAATAAATAAACGTCCCGGCGCCTGAGGAACAGATGCAGAGGTACACGAACATCGCGGCGGCCAAACCGATGCGGATGCTGCTGGTTTGCAGGAGCAGTCGCAGTTTCGATTCGTAGAAGAACTGGTAAATCCACACTAGCAACACGAGAGAAAGCATCAGGATCGGAACCTGGGGATCGTTCCAGCCAGCCCCCAAGATGCGCTGAACAATTAGCAGCGCGTCCGGCAGGGATTCCGCGCGGAAGAATATCCAGGTAAAGCAGACGAAGACGAAGACGCCGAGTTGCTTTGCAAGTTTTGGAACCCGGTCGCGGTAAAAAGCCGAGCGTTCCAGCTCGCGGGTAGCCATGACACCAAAGGCATGGAGTATCCCCCAAATCGCAAAAGTCCACGCGGCGCCATGCCAGATTCCTGAAATGAGAAAGGTAATAAAAAGGTTTCGATACATCTTGAGAACTCCCTGCCGATTGCCGCCAAGCGGAATGTAAACATAATCCCGAAACCAAGTGGAAAGACTGATATGCCAGCGCGACCAGAAGTCGCCGAGGCCGGTGGCGAGGTAGGGATTGTTGAAGTTTAAAATCAATTTGAAGCCCATGATGCGCGCAATTCCTCGAGCCATATCGGTGTAGCCGCTAAAGTCGAAAAAAATCTGCCATGCAAAAGCAAACGTGGCGAGCATGAGGGCAGGTGCACCGTGTGCTTTTGGATTATCGTAAACCCGCTCAACGTAGAACGAGAGGTAGTTTGCGAGAGCGAGTTTCTTGAACAACCCCACCAAAAAGAGGGAACAGCCGTCGGTGAAATTCTGCAGGCGAACGGGTGGAAATTGATAAAACTGCGGCAGCATGTGCTTGGCACGCTCGATTGGCCCGGCCATCAACTGCGGGAAAAAACAGACGAATGTTGCGAAGCGCAGGAAGTTTCGTTCGCGATGCACCTTGCCAAAATAGAAATCGATCGTGTAGCTCAGGGATTGGAAGGTGAAAAATGAAATACCGACCGGAAGCACGTAGGTCGCTCCAAAGGGCATGAGCGTCGAAGGATCAGGCAGTTTTAAGGCAAGGTGCGCGGCTCCAAATGCGGCGTTTAGATTTTCGACCACGAAGCGCGCATATTTGAAAAAGAGCAGCAAGGCCAGGTTGTTAACCAGGCTGATCAGGAGCCAGATTTTTCGACTGCTGAGGAGCGAACCAAGCGCCATCAGCAGGAAAATTAAACCAAGGAGGCCCATGAGTGGACGAAGCGTCTGCGGACCCGCAACAGCCACTCCAATCAATAGAACCGTCGTTAACGCGGATACAATGAACGCAGCCTTAAGGACCGAATCACCAAAGTGAAACTTCGTTAACCGTGCCCGGACATCTACATTCCCTCCTTCGATCGGGCAATGGTCCATCAAAGCGACCAGGAAATAATCAAGCGCCGTCGAATAGACCACCAACAACAGGTAATAGGGATTCCACCAACCGTAGAAAAAATACGAAGCCACCATCAGCCACGGAATCCAAAGCTGCGTCGTGCGAAGCGCAAAGAAAACCGGGAGAACCACCAGCATGAAGACCAGGAACGGCCATGTGTGGAAAAGCATAGCGGTCGATCAGGTCAATTCATTCCGCAAATTATTTAGCTTTCGCTTTTAACGAGTCAAGTTCTTCGGGAGTCATCCTCCGGACGCAACGGAAACCACAAAAATCGGTATAAAAACAAGCGTCACTGTCGCCGGTCCTCTGACCTTGTCGAAACGAGGCTCGACACATATCGGGACTCGACTTCCAGGAGCCACCACGCATGACACGTTTTACATCCTTCCCTGGACTGGCTGGCCCGAGCGGATCGGTGCCCGCGCTTTGCTTATAATAATCCGGGCTGTAGACGTCCTCGCACCATTCCGAGACGTTTCCGTAAAGGTCGTAGATTCCCCAACGATTCGGCTTTTTTTGGCCGACGGCATGAGTCTTCTCGTCAGCATTTTCGGTGAACCAGGAGTACTGCCTCAGTTTGTCCGCCTGGCCAAAATCATACGGCCCATCCGATCCGGCACGGCAGGCATATTCCCACTCCGCTTCCGTGGGTAATCGATAGCCGTTAGCGGAAAGATCCACATCCCATTCGGGAGTTTTTTCGTTGTAACAAGGTTTGAGACCCTCCAGCGTCGAGCGTTCATTGCAATATTGCTTGGCATCCCTCCATCGCACCCGCTCGACCGGTTTTTTTGGGCTTTCGTTCCAGTGGGAGGGATTTGGCAATTGCGCTTTCGCAAACATATCCTGGTCAACCTCGTATTTGTCCATGGCGAAAGCACTTAGTTTGACCTTATGCGCGGGAGCTTCATCCGGGTTGCCTTGATTGCTGCCCATGGTGAACTCGCCGGCCGGCAGATAAACCATTTCCACGCTTGATTTCGAGATGAGTTCTACAGGGGCGGTGACGGTAGATCCCGCGGGCGCCGCCGCTTTCGTTGCAGGCGTGGAATTCTCGTCCGGCTTTCCGCAAGAGCACAATAATCCCAATGCAAACGCCAACGTTGGGGTCAATTTCATGATCACTTCTGTGCGGCTGAAGCCGGCAAAAACCAATCCGACTCCTTGTTGCTCTTGCCATTGGATGTGAGCGTTGTGAAGTCCGCATCCGTGGCTTTTTCCAGATCCAAAATACCATGTCGCGCGGCCGAAACCGCGATAATATCCCAGCCTGGAGCATAGACCCCGACGATCTCACACGCGGCGCTAAATGTTCCTTTTTTACTGAGATCACCTTCACCCTCGGGACCCCGGCTAATGCTTAAGAACTGGTTATCTGGAGACCAATCCACATGATAGATTTTCTTTTCCTTATCGAGAATTCTGACCTCATGCTCGCCGACCTTGGGATTGTCGGAGTTAAGGTCGATCGGCGCTGCGGCAATTTCGTGGTCGCCGGGACCCCAGGCGATATGTTGACCGTCGGGGCTGATACATGGACGGCATCCCGAGATCCCAAGGTTGATGATTTTGTCGCCATTCCGTTCGATCAAGAGGATGGCATGACTGTATCCCATCCCCGCATGGACGGTCGCGGCTATCCATTTGCCATTTGGAGAAAAGGAGGGGTTGTAAAGATGGTGCAACTTTGCCGCATTCGGGTGCGCTTCAGTCTTTCCCGTCGCGAGATCGTAGAAATTCATCCCCTTCGTATAATAATCGATGACGTTGAATTTGGGATATTCCTGGGGCAGGTAACCAATCACCTTGCTATCGGGGGACCAAAATGGTTCCCGCGCAGAATCGACCAACTTCTTGCGGTTCTTCCCGTCCGTGTCCATTACCCAGAGACTTCGAACCGTATCGCGCCCTTCGCCGGTATCGACTGTGAAACAGATTTTGGTCCCGTCTGGTGAAACCTGAGGGTAATGCTCCTGAATTGTCGGTGACTGCGTGAGGTTCACTTGCCTCGAACCGTCCGCATTCATGGAGAAAATCTCCCAGTTGTTACTCACGTAACATTCATAAGCGATCTTGAATGGCAGCTTCTTCAACTGCTGTTGGAAGGTGGCAGGTTCCTCTGCCAGCAGATGCGCAGAGAAAAGGGCGCTGGCGGCTGTCAAAGCAATGAACAAAGAATTCGACTTCATACTTAATTTGGGTGCGATGTGTCTGGCTCTGGGTCAGGATAAATTGTTGGGGCAAACGGTTCAAGATCGAACTCTGCTACGAAGTTTTTCTGAGGCCCCCGACACGACGGCTCTCGCCCACAGAAAGCTCGTCAAACACACTAGGGAAGAATCAGCGTTCTTTTCGGGTGGCAGCGGACCTGGGAGAGTCCTTTAATCGTTGGAAACTATAATAAATTCAATGGATCTCCCGGGATATGAAAACAATACTCAATTGTGATTTGGCTCTCCTGAAAACCGATCCCAG
>JAQGOX010000033.1 GCA_028293365.1 Verrucomicrobiales bacterium
ACCGGTTTGAAATGGGCTTTGCCATCGGCAGTCGGGAACTTGCCATTTGCACACAAATGTGGACCGCCATATTGAAACGCGTCACCGGTCTTTCGCAGATCCTGGATGCCGTTATAAAACGGTATAACGCGCGCGATTTCCTCCCGCATTTCCCAACCGGTCCTGCATCCCAAAAGATGGGTGCGCTCGGGATAGGTGGCGGCGGCCAGCTCCCTTAGAATCTTCCATTCCGCTCGCGCTTCGCCGACTTGTCGCGGTATTTCAGGGCTGAAGGCAACGCGGCGTTCTGTAGTAGTTTCAGTGCCGCCATCGTCCTGCTCATAACGGGTTTTCGCCGGCAACAGTATGACGTCCCGTGCCCCATCGATGAACATCTGATCGGTCAAAATAATATCCTGGTGCACGCGCATCGGAACTTTTGCCATGGCGGCTTCAACAACTTTGGGATCGGGAAGTGTGCGCAGGAAATTTCCGCCGAGACAGTAGAGGAGTTCCAAATCGCCAGAGCCGCAGGCTTCGACCATTTCGGTGGTGGTTAGGCCCGGTTGATCGGAAACCGGAAATCCATATTGGGCCTCCAGATCTCGCGCATTTTCGGAATTAATGGTTTTCCCGCCAGGAAAAAGCGTTGAGTAAGCTCCCATTTCCGCGCCTCCCTGCACGGAGGAATGTCCTCGGATCGGCATCAGGCCGCACAAATCGCGCCCGACATATCCGCGGGCTAATCCCAGATTGAGCACCATTTGAACCGCGTCCGCGCCGTAAACATGCTGAGTCAAACCCATGCTCCAAACCAAAACTGCATTTTTCGCATTAATGATCAGGTTCGCAAACTCTTCCATGCTCGCGCGGGGCAAACCGGCTTGTGCCTCCAATTCTTCCCAGGTGAACGACTGAACTCGTTCTTTAAGCTCGGGAAATCCGACCACGTTTTGATCGATAAACTTTTGGTCGCATCCATTCTGCTCGATCAGGATTCTGAGAACGCCATAGAGAAAAGCGATATCGCCTCCCTGGGACACCGGAAACCAATAGTCGGCAATATCTGTTCCGAAGACCGCGCTGTCGAGCGATGAGGGAACCCAATATCGAACCATTCCCGGCTCGCGGTACGGGTTTACCATCACCACTTTCGTCCCCAGCTTCTTCGCTTCGTGAATGTATTTGGTTGTAACAGGCTGGTCATTCGCCGGATTGGCTCCGAAAAAGATGATCAGATCTGTCCCATACCAGTCTTTGTAACTGCAGGTCGTTGCAGCGACGCCGATGGCATGTTTCATTGCTGCGGTTGAGGGCGAATGACACAACCGCGCGGCGTTATCGACATTATTTGTGCCAAGGAAACGCGCCGTCTTTTGCGCCATGTAATAAATCTCGTTGGTCACCCCGCGCGACGTCACAAAGAATGCAATACGCTTCGGTGATGCAGCCCGGATTTTTCGCGCGATACGAGAGTACGCGTCATCCCAGCCAATCCTGCGAAAACCGCGGTTGCCTGACTCCCGCAACATCGGATAGCCGATCCGTCCAAGGCCGCGCAACTGTACGTTGTCCATCGATTTCAGTTTCGAAACGTCACTAAGGAGAGAGGGATCAAGGGCGGGCATGGTGTTCAAACGCAGCAAGTTCAAACGAGTCATGCAAAGATGAACCCCTTTGATGGTCCAATCGTGAAAACCGGCCACACCCAGCGCGCAACCATCGCAGACCCCCCGACTTAACACCTTATACGCATAACTCAGGTTATCGCGGTTCTGCCAAACGATTTCGGCCATTCCCAAAAAATGATTCGGCTTGGTCTGGCCGAGACCAAATGGAACGGCAGCTTTGAGACGGTCTTTGACCGATTTCGTGATGCGATGAGATGCCATGATTGGAGGCGAGCTTAGAGGTCTCAGGCTCGTATCGCAAGAAATCCGGAAGACGGCGGTTCCGATTGATGCGGATTTCAGTTTCCTTTTAACTACAGATCATGACACCACGTATCGCGCGACTCGGGATTCTGCTCCAGTTGGCGGCTATTTGCGGAGCTCTGTGCGGGAAGGCTGAAACTGACGTGCCCTGGTACCAACGAAGCCTGGTAGGAATGGAAGTCGGACCGACTGGCGCGCACTTCGGATATAGCAACACCAACGACGCGCGTTACGCCTCGCAATTCGACGGAGGTGAAATTGTCCGGAAAGCACTGGGAGCGCACAGTGAATATCTTGTTTTTTGGGCACGGGACGGAGACTACGCGTACTACGACTCCAGGCTCCTTCCTAAGGCGCCAGGGCTTCGCGGACGGGATCCGTTGCACGACGCGGTAAAGGAAGCCCACAAACGTTACGTGCCAATCCTTGCCTACTGTGTCGTGCAGCAGGCGGGGAATTACCTGAAAGCGCACCCCGAATGGGAAATGCATGGCGCGGATGGAAAGCCGATCGGCCGGTTCTGTTTGAATTCAGGATATCTCAAGGCGATGAAGGAAATTGTTGCTGAACAGCTCGCCTACGGAATTGATGGTTTTCACATTGATATGCTCGACCAGGGTTTCGGTCCACCTTACGGCTGCTGGTGTCGAACCTGCAAGGCGCTTTTCAAAAAGCAGTTTGGAAGATCGATGCCGAAAAAAATCAAATGGGACGAAGACTGGAGGCGGCTGCTCCAATTCCGTTACGAGACAAGCGAACAGTTTGAACAAGAGCTATACAGGTATATCAAGGAGTTGAATCCGCGTGCATCCGTCGCCTTCAATTATCACGGTAATCCGCCGTTCTCCTGGGAAGTGGGGCAATTGCCGGTGCGGCACGGTAACACCGCGGATTTTTTGACCGGCGAAACCGGCATGTGGGGCTTCAGTGCGCTGACCGTTGGGTTGAACGCTGAATTTTATCGCGCCGCGGCACCGAAGCAACGTGTACAGGTGGCAATCTCGCGGGATGCTCGAATGTACCATAATCAAACCATGCGGCCATTAGAGGACTTACGTTGGGAATTGTTCACGTTACTCGCGCACGGAGCCTTCGTGACAGTTGTGGACAAAACCACTTTTGACGGCCGGCTGGATCCCTTGGCCTACGAACGGATCGGCGAGGCTTTTGCGGACGCACTTAAGCAGCGGGAAGAATTTGGACAACAGCCGGTCGCAGAAGTCGGAATTTACTTTAGCAGCCGGACTCGTGACTGGTTCGGGCGGGAAAAGTCCGAAGTCTACTTTCAAACATTTCTCGGGGCGCACAAAGCCTTGGTTTATGATCACATTCCATGGGGTATTATTCTGGACGAAAATGTCTCCCTGTCGAAGCTCAAACAATTTCCCATAGTGATGCTTCCCGGCG
This sequence comes from Verrucomicrobiales bacterium, assembly GCA_028293365.1. Classification (GTDB taxonomy): domain Bacteria; phylum Verrucomicrobiota; class Verrucomicrobiia; order Limisphaerales; family SXQI01; genus JAQGOX01. The sequence continues at coordinate 3,321 of JAQGOX010000033.1, forward strand.
TGGCGATCCTGTCGGAAAGGGAAATAGCACTGCTCCGCCGTTATGTCACTGAGGGGGGCAAGCTGATCGTGACCGGGTTGACTGGCTCTTGTGACATGTGGGGAAAGGATCAGAATAAGTCTTCGATCGAGTCCCTCATCGGCGCGCGGCTTATTCGCAAACTCGATACAATGGACAATTGGATGAACTTCCCTGACGGAAAAGAGGCGGGCCAGGCTCAGAAGTTCGCGCCAAACGGAAGGTTCGAAAGTCCGTTTCTCGTCAAAGGGCCCGCGCTAATCTACGAAGCGACATCAGCCACGCCAGTCGGAGAGCTATTGAAACCGTACCGCATGAAGAAGGACAACTGGGGCACAAGCCGTTCCAAATCGAGAAAACTGCCCGAATGGCCGATGAGTGCTGACTCGGTGGTTGGTCCGGCGGTGTTGGTCAATCAGGTCGGCAAAGGTACCGTCGTGACATTCGCTGGCTCGCCGGATGCAGCTACCGCTAGCGAACACCATATTCCGGAAGATCGGAAACTGATAGGCAACGCGATTCGGTTTCTAAATCCCAAACCGCGCATTGAAATCACCGCGCCCGCGACGGTGGAAACTGTTGTAACGGACGACCCTGTTCAGCGAACACTGAGAGTCCATTTCATCGCGTACAATTCACCGCCGCAGACCATGGCGGCGAAGGATCGGCCATTCGTTTTACCTGCGCCGATCGAGGATAAACCGTTTTATCATGCCGCCGTCAAACTTCGGGAACCGGCCATAACCGTGAAAGCGTTTGACGAATCCGCTAAAATTCAGATCACTCCCGGTCAGGTTGAAATAATAGGTGAAGATATTCATGAGGTGGTGTCGATCCGCTATTGAAAGGAATTATGTGCGTGAGTGATTGTGGCCTATCGTCAGCGGTAATGAACCGAGGCGGGGCGATGTCAGAAAGATGGGGGCAGAAAAATGGGAAATGGACGAGAGCGGTCTCGCACGGAGGTGCGGAGGCACGCGGAGAGTCGGCGGGTCGGCGGAATTGGCTGCGTGCGTATTGAAGCAGTCAATAAAAATAAAAAAAATTACCGTCCTTTATCGTCTTTTCCTGAACTTCATTGGTGTTTATCGTCCTTCAGATTGTCCCTCATCGTCCTCAATCGTCTTTCACTGTCTTTAGCGCCCTCCCCCCCCCGTGCCAAAGGTGTTAAAATCGTATACAATCGTATACAGAGTCGAATTTACCGGATGTAAAATAGTGTTGCTCTCGTCGGACGCCCGGTGGGATAGGGCTTTTATCAAACTCTGAAACGCTTCCTCTTATTCCAAAGCGGCGGAGGACGGAAAAAACGCAAAGAATCCGATATGAGATAAATAAAAACTAAAGGAAAGAGCGTGTGATATCGTGTGATATCGTGTGATATCGTGTGGCAGTGTGAGGGAGCGTGATCGATCGTAGTCCGAGGCCAAAGTCTTGAGTCCAAAGTGCGGATTCGGATACCCCCCATATGGGGGTCATGTGCAATAACGAATAATAGCGTGTTTTATCGAATAACAACAAGTAATAGCGAATAACATCGTGGACGATGGCGCCTTCGTTTGCGGATTTGCACATTCGCAAACGAATGC
>JAQGOX010000039.1 GCA_028293365.1 Verrucomicrobiales bacterium
TCCAATCGAGCAGTCGATCTTGTCTGAGCGTTTTCGCGGTCGCGTTATGGATGATGGGTTGGATCACGGATGGCAGCCTTGGTGTGAGTGGGGCGTCACATCCGCTCGAGCCGTTATCCACCAATGAGCTTCGCTCCGCCATCGAGGTGTTGCTCAAGGAAAATCGAATCTCAACGAATTCGCTCATTCCCATCGTGGTCTTGCAGGAACCGCCCAAAGAGGAGGTGCTCGGCTGGAAGCCAGGGATGGCCATCCCGAGACAGGCGTTCGTGCAGACTTACGAGCTTGCGACCCATCGCACGCATGAGGCCATCGTGGATCTGGATCACGGGCACGTGACGTCGTGGCGGCACCAGCCGGGCGTGGAGCCGCTGCAAACGTTTGGCGAACTCGAGGCGAGCGCTCGAATTCTCCAAACCAATGCGATGTGGATCGCAGCTCTGCAACGGCGAGGCATCACCAATATGGCCCTGGTTGATTCGTCATCCGTCCCCGGCGCCCTGATTCCGTTTCGTGGCGCTGAAAATGTGCGATTGCTCCGGACGATCCCCTTTCGACGAGAGATCAATCACCTCCTCTGGGAACCGATCGAGGGTCTCTCCGCCGTGGTGGACATGACGCACCAAAAGGTTGTGGAGGTGGCGGATCACGAGATCATCCCGAGATCGAAGAGTTCGATGGATTTCTTTGATCCGGCCGTTCGTGGCAGGCGTGAGGGGCTGAAGCCCCTGGTCACAACCCAGCCGCAGGGCGCGAATTTCGTGGTCCGGGATCATGAGGTGCTTTGGGATCGCTGGCGGTTTCGCTACTCAATGCACCCGCGCGAAGGGTTGGTGCTGCACCAGGTGGGCTGGGAGGAAGCGCCCGGCAAAGTTCGTTCGATTCTTTATCGAGCGTCTTTGTCCGATCTCTTGGCGCCGTACGCGGATACGGATCCCGCGTGGTCCTGGCGCGCGTTTTTCGACGAAAGTGATTTCGGGCTTGGATACTATGCCTCGCCCCTCGTGCGCGGAGTCACCACGGCGGCCCACGCCACTCTCCTGAGCGAGCCAATGCCCGACCCCAAAGGCAACGGTGGCGTGATCGAAGCCGTTGATCTGGTGGATATTTATGAGCGCGACGCCGGAACCCTTTGGGCGCACTACGACTCGGAATCGCATGCCAGCGCGGGACCTCGCGCCCGCGAGTTGGTCATCGGCTATCTGACAACCGTCGGCAACTACGATTACCGGCTGCAATGGAGTTTTCGACAGGACGGCTCGATTGAGTTTCATGTGTATTTGACGGGCATCATGCTCACCAAGGGGACGCATGCCAAAACCTGCGCCGCTTGCGCCGCTGCGCTGACGGGAAGGGCAGGCGCGTTCACTGCCGCAGGCGAGCAAGCCCATGGCGTCCTTGTCGCGGACCATCTGCTCGCACCGCATCATCAGCATTTATTTAACCTGCGGCTGGACTTCGACGTGGATGGCCCCCGGAACAGCGTGGAGGAGTTCAACCTCAGGACAGATCGCCGGGATCGGGCCAACCCCCAAGGCAACGGTTTCTCCCTCTCACAAACGATCTTTGCGCGCGAACGCGATGCGGTGCGAAATCTGAATCCTGAGTCGCATCGCATGTGGGCCGTGTTCAACCCCAACTCGATCTCCACATTGGGCCATCCCGCCGCATACCTGATTGAGCCGGGCATGAGCACGGTATCGTTCCAGGCTCTCAACTCGGCGGCCAGGAAGCGCGCCGGGTTTACAGAACATCATTTCTTCGCGACGCACTATCGAGCTGCGGAGTTGCATGCGGGTGGCGATTATCCTGTATCCAGCGGGCCGCCGAACAATATTCTAAATTGGACTCACGACAATGAGCGCATCCAAAATGAGGACGTGGTGGTGTGGTACACGTTTGGAGTAACACACGTAGCCCGTCCGGAAGACTTTCCAGTGATGCCTGCAGTGCACGCCAGCGTTCGCCTGATTCCCAAGGGATTCTTTAATCGTAATCCCGCCATGGAGGTTCCCGATACCCCGCAAGTCACTGCAACGCCCTGACCGGCGGGCCTCTTTCACTTTGAAGCGGGCTACGGTGATTGAAGGGATGGTGCCGACTTCAGTCCAACACCGTTCACTGTGATGACGGCGTAAGTGTGTTTCTCTCCCGATTTCGCGGAACCATCCAGGTAACGCATCTCCGCCATCGGCTGGCTCGGTGTGTCGTGATAGGTCATGGACTGGAACAGCGGGCGACCAAATTTGCCCACTGGCTTTTCCGGCACCTTCGCCAGTTCCTGTCCGTCCCGCAGCACAATGAAGCCGCCGATGCCGCTTTCGAAATCCGCCTCGGCACTCCAGACGATTTCAGTGCCTGCCTCACTCTTTGCCGACACGCGCACGTCGAACGGAGCCGGAGGCGGCGTGGAGTCGCTCGTCGCGCCGGTTTTCACATATTCCATCCATGCTTTCGCCTCCGCTTCATTCGGCAACCAGACCGCTTCGGCCGGGTTGCCCTTGTAATCCGCCGCTGGTTTCGCTTCGTCACCGAACAACGGCGCGAGCCACACCTTGCTCGTGTCCATCGGCTTGAGCGTTTGGTTCTGGCTGCCTGGATCAGGCAAACGCATCGCGAGACAGGCGTCGAGAAACGGGATCGCCAGGTAACGCGAGTCGCCGCACTCATGGCCGGTGAGCGGATCGGGCGCGAATCCGATCAGTCCGCCGTGGGCGCGGTACTCTTTGAACGTCGCGATGTTGCCCAGCCATGGACCCTTCATCTTTTCCGCGGCGGTGCGCGTGTCTGGCTCCGGGGCCGGTTGTTTGGGTTTTTCCTTCACTCCGGGATTGGTCATCATCGGGATGCGATAAACGGCGGCGGGCACGGAATGATCGGTAAATTCCGGATGGGAGAGAAACATGAGTGACGACCCGGAGCGCATCCACACGGCGGCGACGCGATCCGGGTGCAGCGCGGTCATTACATCGGCCCAGATCCCGCCTCCGGAATGCCCCCAGAGTGCCCATGGAACTTTGTCGATTTCCGCGTGGCCGGCCCTGGCGGCAAATTCACCGAGCGCCTTGAGAAATGTTTTCTCAGAACCGTTGCGCGGATCGAACCACAACTCCGAGGCTCCGGGAGAGGTGTCGATCTTTTCATTCTGCACATGATAACTCGAACCCCAGAGCGCGCAGTCCCACTTCTTCGCCAGCGCCTGCCAATGCAGATCGGAGGAGGCGGTGGAGCCTTCGATGGACGCCGTGGTTCCCGCGCCATGCTGATGAACGATGATCCCGCGAATAGTCTTCACACCTTCGGGAATCCAGAGCGTGTAGGTAACAGCCACCTGCAATTCGTTCGAGGCAGTTGACGCCGGGTAGTCGAGTTTTACATAAGTCCCTGCGGCCCGCGCCTTCGCAAGCCCGAAGATGCCGAGCGCCAGTATTAGAAGCTTTCTCAATTCTAAAGTCTGCATACAGGCCTTGTACCTCACCGTAATTGGTTTGTTTTTGCGATGATGAAATTCGCCCCTGGCTTCGGATCCTGAACGCCCGACGAATTCCAAACCCGTATTCCGACCGCATAGACACGGCTTATGCGGTGACGACACAGCGGATGCGTTGCGGCCTAAATGCGGCAGTTGGATTAGCCACGAAAGAAAGATAATGAGTTCCAAAAAAATCTCTCGCCGACGCCGACGCCACTGATGACAAGCCCGGCACTCCGGAATAGGGCTTGACCGTTTACGGCGAGGGAAACATGTGTCCTGCAATCAACTCACGACGAACGGCGACCCTTTCCTCACGGTTGATTTGCAGCAGTGCGACCGTGGCTCGACCGATCGCCGTTCCACGGTCAATTCAGGACCATCCCAACCGAAATGTTCCACCCATTGATGCACGCGGGGATTGAATAACCGTTCGAGCGTCCTCGAGACGGGATCGAAGCCGGTAAGGTCCGAGCCTTTATGGGCGTTGCAGTCGGCGCAAGACCAGGCCAAGTTTTCCAGGTCATTCGACCCACGATGTTTTAGGGCGATGACATGATCTTGCTGAAAGCGCAGAGTCGCGAACCGCTCGGGAAGATGGCAATACTCGCATCGCGCTCCGGCGCGGCGGCGCAACGCGTCTCGCACGTCGTCGCGCATTACGCCGGTGTTCGGGTAAGTTCGCGTGATGCCCGCGCTCGCAGCAGATCGAGAAAACTTCCCACGCGGAGATATTTATCGAGATCGAGACGCTCCTGATCTGTAATTACGGCGCTGCGGTTTTTTTCTAAAAGCGAGTCGACCCGATCCAGGTCAGGTGCTGGCAATTTCAGTTCGCTGAGCAAACACGCGAGCTGCTGCCAATGGTCCTGACCGAGGGTCGCGATGGTGTGTGAAAGAATCTCTTCTTCCGTCACGGTTGCTGGCGCGCTGCTCATGCTCATATTTTACGGGCGATCATCGGGAAAGCAAGTGATTCTGCTCTTTGAATCACTCTGCGCCCGACCTCGCAGGTTAGGAGGCGGAAATAAATTAAGGTAGCAAGATGACGCAGGGATTTTGGCGCATGGCAAGGCGCGAGCGAGGAGCATAGCCAATATGGTTCTGTGACGAGCGAGCAACGCCGCCAGTCGCCAAAAGAACCAGTCAGCTTGCTACCTTGATTTATTTCCGCCTCCTTAGTGCATTTTGGCCACGATGAAATCCACCGCTGGCTTCGGATCCTGCGGACCGGTCGCAAAATGGCCCTCGCCCTGCCGGATGATCACCGTGAAATTTCCGCCGAGTTCCTTATACTTTTTCTCCGCCACCCGCGTATCGCGGTCGAGCCACGGATCGAGGCTGCCGCACACATGCAGGATCGGCACACCCGCTTTGGCCAGCGGAGCCAGATTGTCCACCAGCAGCTTTTTCGCGTCATTCAACGGCGGCTGGTTGCCCGACATGATGGTGCGCAGGGCGGGATTCTCCCCGTAAATGCAGGAAACTTTTTCGGGATTCTGAATGGCCCAGGCATAGGCTTCCCCGGCTCCCGCGCCGATCCCTGCCAGGGTGGGTTTTCTGGAAAAGCCGTGGTCAGTCATGGTCTTATAGACGGCGTCCCACTCTGCCCGAACCGGGCCTCCCCCCAGGATGGGAGCCGCCACGATGTAGTATCCCTTGGCCAGCAGGGCCAGATCAATGGGGGAGGCTTCCCGTCCGATGCGATCCGCCCGGAAAACCCAGGGCTTCCCGGCGGCCTCAGTCTTCGGCACCAGCACCGCCATGCCCGTGACTCCAAACGACGACTTGTTCGTCTTGTCGTATCGGTCGTAGCATGCGGTGAACTGCGGTCCCCGGCAGGCGGCATAAGTATCTTCTTTGGGAAGATAAACGTAAGAATTCTCGGTGCTGTAATAATAGGATTTCACGAACGTATCGTCCACCAGCTCGGGCCGGGGCGTGGTGTTCGGCTGAACGTGCTGCTCAATGAAGTCGGCGATGGGTTTGGGATCAAGCAAGCTGTGCGGATGATGGCCGGTGCCCTCTTTAATCATGATAGTGATCTGGCCGCCCCCCTGATGATAGATGTTTTCGATGACCTTCGTATTGTTCTCCAGAACAAAATCGAGGGTTCCGCAAACGTTCAGCAGAGGCACGTCGTGCTTGATCAGCTCGCCGAGTCTCACGATGTCCTCCGGGTAGATGCCGGGATTGTCGGCGTAGATGCAGGAGACCTTGTCAGGGTTCGAGGTTGCCCAGGTGTATTCATTCACTCCGCCTTTGCTCATGCCAACGAAGGCCGGTTTCCTGGACAGCCCCTGCTTCTCCGTGAGATAGGCGTACCACGCGTCCCACTGCTTGCCCGGATACTGCCGGCCCGGATCGGGAGTAATGAACGCAATGTAAAAACCCCGGTGCAGCAATTCCGTTTCGGCCTGGGGCTGATGGTCCCAATAACAGCCTTGCCACGACCACGGATTGCCGGGTGCTGGCTTGTTTGGCACGACCACAATGCACCGCCGCTGACCCTTGGAAGGAGAGCCAACCGCAAAGCCTTCTTTTTCCGGCCTCGTAAAAGGAGTGATGGCCAGGGTATCATCATCCATGACGAAGTCGTAGCGGACGAACCCGTCATGCCACGTGCTCTTGCCCCCGTCGAAGGCTGGTTCGGCCGCATGGACGGTTCGGATGAATCCACACATCGTGAAGGCGACCGCCGCCACAGCGAGGAGTTTTGTCGGCCTGTTGATTTGAGAACTCGATTTTTTCATAATTTCACATGGTTGGTCCTAAACCGACCTTAAGGTCTGACATTTGTGACGGTTGGCATTACTATGTTGGGGACCTGTGTCGGCACTGCTGATTCCAGAGTTGCCAATGCTACGGTCCGGCAAGCCTCTCGAGTTTCGAGGCGGGATTGTCGAACGTGGTGACTGTGCTTCCGCGTTCCGTATAGTTCACGATTGTTCCCAGCTTCACCTGTGAAATGTGAATTTCTCCCTGTACGCCTCCGTTTGGTCGATCATTATAGGTTTCATGGAACGAAACACCGTCTTCGGCATAAATCCGTAGTACGAGTTTGCCCGCGCCGGTTTTTGAAAAAGAGCACTCGATCTTCCGTCCCGGAACGACGAATTCGGCGGGCAACTGACCTGTTACAAACAACTCCCTGCCATCTGCTTTTATTTTTCCTTCAAAGGCGACACCGGCGGGGCCTTGCAACTGTATTTTTGTGGTGGGCAATGTTCCGTAAAAAGCGAATAAAGCCAGAAGGGCTAAAACGACAACTCCAAAAGATACAATCCCAACGAACTTCCCTCGATTCATAGTCATGCACAGTATGCTGTATGGATTCTTTGGAAACATCACGTTTTGTCAATTCATACGATAAGGTTCACTCATAGCGCAAGTAACTACAACGGCGGTGTTCATTTTGATTTAGAAATCAAAGATCCCATTTCTGTTCAGCCGATTCCCCCCATGCACTCGTTCCGGGCCGGTAACGGCTTGCGATCGCCCGGTTTTTCGAGTTGTGCGGCGCGCGTTGTCTCCGTAGTTTTGGTCCATGAGAATTCTTTGCCAGACTGTTAGTCGATTCGTTCTTGCCTTCGGTTTGCTCACGTTGGTTCCGATGGTGCGGGCGGAAGAAAGTACCGCTTTTGAGCTCATGAAAGAAGCGAATCGCTACGTCGGCGAGCAGGCGAAGGATCGTGTGGTTCAAATCCGCTCTGAAAAATCAATCA
>JAQGOX010000061.1 GCA_028293365.1 Verrucomicrobiales bacterium
TTGGACGCAGTCATGGGATTCACGCCGAACCAACCACTTTCGGAATGAAAATGGCGCTGATGCACGACGAATTTGGTCGTGCCCTTGAACGGCTCAATGCGGCTCGGGAACGAGTGGCAGTCGGCAAACTCTCTGGCGCCGTGGGCACAAGCGCTCATCTCTCACCGCAAATTGAAGCTTTCGTTTGCGAACGACTCGGATTGCGAGCGGCTCCAATCGCTACTCAAGTCATTCAGCGGGACATTCACGCAGAGTTTATGACCACTCTCGCGCTTGTCGCAGCCAGCATCGAACGATGGGCCACAGAATTCCGTCATTTGCAACGAACGGAAGTGTTGGAAGCGGAAGAGTTTTTCGCGAAAGGTCAAAAGGGTTCGAGCGCGATGCCCCACAAGCGGAATCCAATTACTGGTGAACGACTGACTGGCCTGGCTCGCGTGATCCGCGGAAATGCCGTCGCAGCGCTTGAGAACGTCGCTCTCTGGCATGAGCGGGATATCAGCCATAGCTCGGTAGAGCGAATTATTTTTCCGGATTCCTGCACCCTGTTGGATTATATGCTCGCGACGCTGACCAAACTGACGGACGGACTGATTGTCTATCCTGATAACATGGCAAAGAACCTGGGCCTTTCTCTCGGTATGTGGAATTCACAGACCGTGCTCCTGGCGTTGATCAAAAAGGGCCTTACGCGTGAAGAGGCGTACGACCTGGTACAACGAAATGCGATGCAAACCTGGCAGGCAAAGCATGCGGGCGCGACCAATGCGGATTTCAAAACACAACTGCTCTCCGACCCGGACGTCGCACGGCACTTATCCGCCGCTGAATTAGAAAAACTCTGCAGTCTCGAATTTCACTTTCAACAAGTGAAAAACCGTTTTCGGCTGCTGGGGCTCGAATAATCGCTGGATGAACATTGATGTCGTTTTGCAGACGATGGCCGATTGCGAGGTTGATTACCTCCTGATCGGCGGAGTCAATTATTTGCTTCGCCATGAACCTGAGCTGTCAAATAGCACTTCCCTCGCCGCTCCAGAAGGTGAAACGCATCGAAACACTTCGATCTGCGATGGCGAAGCGTAAGCAGTGAAATGAGCGCGCATGCAAAATGATCCCGCGAATATTGATGGAAATAGAAGCGATTCGGGCTCAATCCCTTCAGGTTTTATCCTGGACGAAAAGGAACGCGAAGAATTAAAGCGGGAGAAAATGTTCGATCCTGTTCAACGCTGGAAACCGATTCAGGAAATGATTGCGTGGGCCGAGCAAAATATGCCGCCGCAATCGTCCGCGCGCACATCCCGCGGATGATCAGATAAAGAGAAATGAGACTTAAAGGTAAAGTCATCATCGTCATCGGTGGAACCACCGGGATCGGTTTGTCAGCCGCGATGGCGTTCATAAGGGAAGGCGCAAGTGTATTGATCGTGGGACGTACTCCGCAAACCATGGCAAAAGCGAAGCAGACATTGGGGTCTGGCGCACGGAGTTTGATTGGCGATGCGAGTGATTCCGGGACTGCAGCAACTGCGATCGAAAAGGCTGTGGCGGAATTCGGGAAGGTGGACGGAATCTACCACGTCGCGGGCGGGAGTGGGCGAAAGCACGGAGACGGGCCGTTGCATGAAATTAGCAATGAAGGTTGGGACTACACCTTAAACCTGAATCTAACCTCGCTTTTTTATTCCAACCGCGCCGCTGTACGACACTTTCTCAAGCAGGGAACGGGCGGCGCTGTTTTGAATATCAGCTCGGTTTTGAGCTTTTCCCCTTCTCCTCATTTTTTCAGCACGCATGCTTATGCCGCGGCGAAGGCGGCTGTCATTGGTTTGACCAAGTCCAGCGCGGCTTTTTATGCCGCAAAGAATATCCGCTTCAACCTGCTCCTGCCCGCATTAGTCGAAACGCCGATGGCCGAACGGGCCATCTCAAATTCGGAAATCATGAAGTTCATTCATACCAAACAACCTCTCGACGGCGGCCGCGCGGGACTCCCGGGCGATCTCGATGGTGCCGCGACCTTCTTCATGTCGGACGAATCATGTTTTGTCACCGGCCAGGTTCTCGCCGTCGATGGTGGTTGGAGCGTGACCGAAGGGCAGATTCCAAGCGCGACTTAGCCCATGGTAAAACCAATCCAATACACTGTCGGAATCGATCTGGGTGGTTCCAGCCTGAAGGGAATTGCCCTAGTCGGAGGCGAACTTCTGGGGCAAAGCAATCTCGCATTCGATCCAGCTCAAGACTTGGATTGGCTGGAAAAGGCCCGCGAGACACTCGCGCAATTTCAAGACCGTCTCGGCGTTGCGACGAATATTGGCGTTTCCGCGCCGGGTCTCGCGGCAAAAGATAGAGCATCCATTCTTTGCATGCCCGGCCGCTTGCAAGGTCTGGAGGGATTAAATTGGGCCGCCGCTCTCGGTCGCTCCGGGGCCGTCCCGGTCGCGAACGACGCGCATGCCGCGATGTTGGGCGAAGCCTGGCGAGGCGCGGCTCAAGGCTTTCGCAATGTATTCATGCTCACGCTCGGCACCGGCGTCGGCGGCGCGGCGATTGTAAACGGCCAACTCCTGCTCGGAGCCACCGGCCGGGGTGGGCATCTCGGTCACGCCTCGCTCGATATCGACGGCCCCACCGATGTCGCCGGCATGCCCGGCAGTCTTGAAGTGGCCATCGGCAATTGTACCGTCCTGGCACGATCCGAAGGCCGCTTCGCCACCACGCACGAACTCATCGCCGCTTTCGAGGCAGGCGATTCCATAGCCTCGAAAATCTGGTTGCGTTCGGTCAAAGCGCTCGCTTGCTCAATCGGATCGCTTATTAACATTCTTGATCCCGAGGCGGTCATTCTGGGCGGCGGAATTGCACGCGCGGGCCGGTCACTTTTCAAGCCGCTGCAAAGTTATCTGGACCAGGTGGAATGGAAGCCCTCGGGGCACCGAGTCCCAATATTGCCCGCTCAACTCGGAGAATTCGCGGGCGCGTACGGCGCGGCCTGGGCCGCTATCGAAGCCCAGCGGGATTAAGTTTCGCGGTGCGAATCAAACAAGGCGCTTTGTTCGTGGTTCACCTGGCATCGTCGATAATTCTCCGGGCCATCTCCAAGCTTGTTTTCCAGCACCCCTGAAAATAATTCCAACCATTTTTGCGGTCATTGTCGTCGCGATCCCATTGCGCGCCCCAGGGCCATTCATCGATGCATTCTTTGATGCATTTAGCACCGAATGGATGCGGGGCGATCCCCAGGCTGCGACCGCCTTCCAGTATTTTGAGGGCGCGGAACAGGATGCTCTTGATCCCAA
>JAQGOX010000073.1 GCA_028293365.1 Verrucomicrobiales bacterium
TGTCCGCTGCTGAAGGTGCCTGGACGGTGCCTTGCTGGCCGTCACCGACCATGGCTTTCTCGGCAAAGAATAATGTCTTTTCCATCTAAAATGAGTTTCTCGAATCGCCGCCCAACTTAGAACGGCCGACGGCGAATTTAGGAACGCGGCAACACGGCTCGTAAAGCAGATCAGCGCGCAAATCGACGGACGACGCCCGCGACCCTGCGCAAAGACTGCTCGGGTCAACGAATTACAGAACTTGCGGCTGGAGAAAAGGAATTCGATCTATGGGACACCCGGGTGAAGCGCGAAAGCGTATCCTGATTGCTGCGAGCAATCTCCTTTGGGAAAAAAGCTATCATGCGGTCACCGTCGATGAAGTGTGTGTGCGTGCGGAAGTGCGAAAAGGAAGTCTCTACCATTTTTTTCCGTCAAAGAGCGCGATGGCATCGGAAGCGTTGCAGCACTTTTGGACGACAGTCGCTCAGCCAGCATATCACAAACGTTTTTCAGAACACAATATGCCCCTCGCGCGTATCGGACATTTCCTGGAGTGGCTGCGAAGCTTTCAATTGAATAAGTTTCGAGAGCACGGAAAGGTCCTCGGTTGGCCTTTTTTCACCCTGGGCTGCGAACTTGCTTCGAGCGAACCCGAAATCAGCGAAATTCTTGGGCGTATCGCCGCTTTGGAAACCTGCTATTTCGAATTCGCCATCAGCGAGGCGAGGCGTCAAAATAAAATTGAATTTTCACACCCTCGCGCGACCGCCATCTCCTTGCAGGCAACGATTGAGGGAATTTCAGGACGGGCGCGAGTCCTGAATCGACCAGAGGAACTCGACGCATTGACGAAGTTTGAGAATTTTTGCAGAACCCCGCGGACAGCCAGGCTGTCACTTACCGCGTTCTTGAATGTTGTTCAACGCGTGCTCGTCCGATCGCATTGGCAGCGGCCAGAATGCGTTCCGAATACTTAATCGCACCTGCTACTCGGGCGGAATGATTTGTGTCGTTGATCCCTATTGGATTTTACCTCAGGATATGGTCAATCCCCGTTGGGTTAACGAATCGGGATGGAGCTCGAACTTGAAGCAAACCCGGTAAATGGAAATTGGCACATATCGCCCGCGCAATGTGGGTTGGGCGCGCGCTGCTGCTTTGCTTTACGGGGATTGGGGGACAAGCAAGGCTTACGTCATTGGGGCCGCCTTTCTAGCCAGCCAGTATGCTTCTCTTCCGATCATCGTGGCAGTTTCCCTCCTGACCGGACTGGTCGGCTACAATTACGTCATTGTCTGCAAACATTTTCCGGACGGTGGCGGTGTTTATTCGTCGGCGCGCGAGCAAAGTCGTCTGCTGGCGGTGATCGGTTCGCTGCTTTTGGTGGCAAATTTTACAGTGACGGCGGCGTTGAGCAGTTGGGCGGCAATGGTCTACTTTAAGGTGCCGAAGGAATATATAGTCGCTGCGACCATGGGAATGATTCTGCTGATTGGCGCCATCAATTACTTCGGCCCCAAGCACAGCGGAAGCGTAGCGATATTGCTGGCAGTACCGATGCTCATCATTGTGGCGCTCATCATGGGGATGAGTTTGCCGCACCTCAGTTTGGCGCATCTGCAGCCCTCACATCAGACCCTCACGAGAAACTGGACCGAATTCGTGGGAGTGATTCTCGCGCTGAGCGGCGTTGAAGCAATTGCGAATCTGACGGGCGTGATGAAACTGGACTCGGGAGCAACGCTCGAGGAGCCGCGCGTAACCAGAACAGCCGGCAAGGCGATATTGGTCGTGGCAGTGGAGGTGGTGCTAAGCACGGCGGTCCTGGGTTGGGCCATGCTTTCGTTGCCGAGCGAAACCAAATCACTTTTGCTTCATCGCTGGGATGACATGCTCACTGTTTTGGCGGAACAGTACGGGAGCATGGTGTTCGGGCCTGCTCTCGGAAAGACGTTCGGAGTTTGCGTTGGAATCATCGTGGGTTTGCTTTTGCTTAGTGCAGTCAACACGGCGGTTGGAGCGATGGTCGGCCTGCTTTATTTGCTGGCGCGCGATGGTGAGATGCCCAAACCGTTCACACGCCTCAACATTCACGGGGTGCCCTGGCTGCCGATGCTCATCGCGGTCGCGTTGCCGCTTGGTGTCGTGCTATTTTCTCCCGATCAACTTTCACTCATGGAACTTTATGCGATCGGAGTGGTCGGGGCCATCGCGGTCAATCTCGGGTCGTGCGCGTTCAATCGGCACTTGAAATTATTTTGGCATGAACGCGGAACGATGATGATCACGTTTCTGATTTTATTCGCGGTGGAAATGACGCTGGCCAAGACGAAACCGAACGCACTTTATTTCATCGTTTGCATTTTGATTGGGGGGCTTGGACTGAGAGGAATAGCGCAAAAGCGCGCAGGACTGGAAACCATCACTATCAGCCGGGAACTGGCTGCAATCGTCAAACCGGGATCGGTCGCCAGCTTTCATCCGAATTTTTCACCCGGGCAGTCGATCCTGGTTGCGGCACGTGGTTTGACGCCCGTTTTGCGGTATGCCCTGGAGGAGGCCCGCTTTCGACAGGGAAATCTTTACGTGCTGTATGTCAAGCAGCTCGCCGTGGCCATGTTGGGATCTCCAACGAATCCGGAGAGTTCGCGCTGGCAGGATGATCGCGAAGCGGCGGAGATCATGTATGGGATGCTGGAACAGGGACGCGCTGCTGGCGTCAGCGTCATCCCGTTATACGTTGTCAGTGACGACGCAGCCGCGACTATTGTTGATCTTGCCGCAACGCTGGGGATTGATGTTTTGATGCTGGGCTCGCCGCACCGGCGATCACTGTTGATGTTACTGCAAGGAAATATTGTCACGAACGTTGCGGAAAATCTGCCCGATAATATACAGCTCGTGATCCATAGTTAACTCCATCCTTCGCAAGGCTGAGCCGGTTGGAGCCGGACTGACTGGCGCCTTGATCGCAGAAATAAATTGCAGAAAAAAACTTTTTTTTGCAAATGTTGCGGACAGGCGTACCATTATAATCGCATGGAGGAAAAACCTGAGGGGGTATTCACTTTATTTGTAGCCGGGGGGTCGAGCCGATCGAGAACTGCGATTGCGAGTCTGCGTCAGATTTGCGCGGAACACTTTCCCAACGATTGCGATCTGACGATCGTGGATGTGTTGAAGGAACCCGAACTGGCGGAAGAGAAGAACGTTCTGGCGACCCCTACTCTAATCCGGGAAAAGCCTCTCCCCTCCGTGCGCCTGATTGGCGACCTTTCCGATAAAGTCCGATTGCTTGCATACCTTAACCTCCCCTCGCATCAGGCCAGCGAAGCTAAATCTCAATCATGAAAACGAACACCCAGATCAAAGGGATGGAAAAATTACCCACAGGAATTGCCGGACTGGATTGGGTCTGTGATGGTGGTTTCCCAAAAAATCGAACGACGTTGGTATGCGGCACCGCGGGAAGCGGAAAGACATTGTTTGCCGCTCAGTTTCTGGCTGAAGGGATACAACAAACCAACGAATCAGGACTGTTCGTGACCTTCGAGGAGTCGCCGGACGACATCCGAAACAATGTTGGGTCACTTGGGTGGAATGTTCCGCTGTGGGAAAAACAAAAAAAATGGGTATTCGTAAACGCTTCACCACGAATGGAAGAACAAGTGGTGGGGGAATATGATTTAACGGCCTTTCTGGTGCGCATTGAAAAGGCTATCAAAGAGGTAAACGCGAAGCGAGTGGTAATCGATTCGCTTGGAGCCATTTTCAGTCAGTTCACGATTGAAACAATCGTTCGGAGGGAACTGTTTCGCATCGTCAATGCACTGAAGGAAATGGGAATCACCTCGATGATGACGGCGGAGCGGGATACCGAATATGGCCGGGTCAGCCGGCACAGCGTCGAGGAATTCGTGGCGGACAATGTGATCATCCTGCGTAATGTGCTTGACCAGGAGCGCAGAAGGCGGACGCTGGAAGTCCTCAAACTTCGCGGTAGCTCGCATCAAAAAGGAGAATGTCCATTTACGATTTTGCCTAAAACGGGGCTGGAATTAATGCCAATTTCATTCATCGCGTTGGAACAAAAGTCGACCTCAAAGCGAATCCGTTCGGGGAAAAAGGAGGTGGATGACATGTGTGGCGGAGGCTTTTTTCGCGATTCCATCATTTTGGTGTCCGGACCAACCGGCACAGGAAAAACGCTCCTGGCATCAGAGTTCATCATGGGGGGCGCGAAAAGCGGTGAGCGCAGCCTCTATTTTGCGTTTGAGGAAAGCCATGAACAACTGTCCCGGAATGCAACCAGTTGGGGGATGGATTTCGATGAACTGGAGAAAACCGGAAAGCTTAAAATGGTCTGCTGTTATCCGGAAACGGCCAATCTCGAAGAGCATCTTATCAACATGAAACGGGTGATTGAGGAATTCAAACCGCAACGGATCGCAGTGGACAGTCTTTCCGCATTGGAACGAACCGCGATTCGCCGGGGGTTCCGCGATTTTGTTTTGTGCCTGACAGCATTTATCAAGAAGCAGCAGATTGCAGGATTATTTACTTCCACATCACCCTCTCTGCTGGGAGGTCTCTCCGTTACCGAAGCGCATATTTCTACAATCACCGATTCCATCATTCTGCTGCGCTATCTGGAAATGGCCGGAGAGATGAGACGGGGCATTACAGTATTAAAGATGCGCGGGTCCAAGCATGACAAAGAGATTCGCGAGTACACAATCGACGAAAAAGGTCTCCATATCGGAGCCCCGGTAAACAAGGTGACGGGGATTTTGACAGGCCACTTGAAATATTTGAGCAAGGAAGATGCTCTCGAGATGTCCATGAGTGAATCTGAAGCGTAATCCACCATGGACAGGGAGATATTAACGGTCGAGGAGCGGTTGGAGCAATGCCGAGCGCAACTGGCTTCGAATGAGGAACGATGGCAAAAGCTTGTTCATTTTAACGCCGACGGGATCATCGTGGTGAACGGAATCGGACTTGTGCGCTTCTGTAATCCTGCAGCCGAAACCATTCTGCGGCGGCCGCTTCCCAAACTGATGAACGCGCCGTTCGGCTTTCCGATTGTGGGAGGAGAAACCGCAGAGATTGAGGTGACGTCGCCGGAGGAAAGATCGGTGATCGCGGAAATGCGGGGGGTTCGCATCGATTGGGAAAATCAATTTGGCTGGCTCATTTCACTTCGCGACATCACCGGGCATCGGCAGGCTCAGGACGAGGTTCGAGAGTTAAATGCCACCTTGAAACGCAGGGTTCAGGAGTTGGATGCGTTCGTTTGCTCCGTGGCGCATGATTTGCGCTCGCCGCTTCGGGCAATCGACAGTTTTACGACCATTCTCGCGGAGGAATGCCATTCTGCGATGTCTTCTGAGGGGCACGATTGGATGAAGCGGATTCACGCAAGCATCGCGCGCATGAGTTCGCTGCTGGACAGCCTGCTTGAGTTTTCCCGATTCAGCCAGATGCCGCTGAAACGTTGTCAGGTCGACCTAGGTGAGGTAGTCGAAGCTCTGCTGCAGGAATTTAATGCGACCAATCCGCGCGTGTTGAAAATAGTGACTGTTTCGCGGTTACCTGTGGTGCAGGGTGATCCGACGCTTTTGCGCCAGGTGCTTTTTAATTTGATATCCAACGCGATAAAATACTCGCGCAGTCGGGTCCATCCGCAAATCGAAATCGGGAGCGAGATCCAATCCACGGAGGATTGTGTGTATGTTAAAGACAATGGAATCGGCTTCAACATGGAGCACTCGAACAAGCTCTTCAAAGTCTTCCATCGCCTGCACGCTGAAGCTGAGTATGAAGGGACGGGTATCGGTCTGGCAATTGTAGAGCGAATCGTAACCCGGCACGGTGGAAGAATATGGGCGGAGGGCAAGCTGGGGGAAGGAGCGACGTTTTATTTCGCGCTTCCGAAAGACGCGGAGTGACTCGACCGGTAATCTGAACAAAATGGCACTGACACATTAATTCGGCAGAGGAGAATTTCGAATTGCATCATAGGTTGACTGCGAATGATTAACATTTGCTTTGCGCCGTTTCTTTAGCATCTTGGCACGTTGCTTGGCGCGTGTCTCCGGAGTTTCTTTTCGCTGCCACCAGTGCTTCTTTTTCTGTCCAGCGCTCTTTTTATTTGTGCCCGCAGTTGGATAAACGCGTTTCGGGTGAAAGACTTCGGCCTTGATCGAAGGCTCCGAGCAGAATAGCCCGCAAAAAATGAGAAGGATTGTAAATTTGATTTTCATACAAGGCGTTACCTCGAAGGAACCCGTGGAGGATAACAGCCTTGGCCCAAATCGCAAAATCCAATTTCTTCCGCGTGGAATCACTTATTGCGCCCGTTTCGCCAGATGATAATCTACGGTGCCCGCGTTTCGCGGCCCCAGGGAGATTGAGATGAAACGAATTATTTTTATTTGCACTGCCATAGTACTGTTCACCGGATTGCTTTCACAGCGTGCCGAAGCGCAGCAACCAACAATCGCAAATCAACTGCAATCTCTGGGTGAAACTCAAATTGCGGCGGGCCTCAAAGAAGCGCTGGCACGCGGAGTCACGAATGCAATTGCCAACCTGAACAAACAAGGGGGATTTCTGACAAATCTGAATGTTAAGATCGGATTGCCTCCAAGTCTCGCTACGACGGAAAAGACCCTGCGAAAACTCAAACAGGATTATCTGGTTGATGGGTTTATCACGAATATGAACCGGGCGGCTGAAATCGCGGTGGGAGAAGCCGGACCCATCTTCGGAGAGGCCATTCGCGCAATGACGGTCGCGGATGCGGAAGCGATTTTACATGGGCCTAAGGACGCGGCAACGCGCTATTTCCAAAAAGTCAGCGAAGCCCGGTTGCAGGAAAAAATGTTGCCGATTATTCAGGATGCCACTGGCAAGGCGGGAGCCACTGCCAGTTATAAAGCTCTCATGGAAAAATCGAAGTTGAGCTCGTTCTTCAATTTCGGCAAGAGTCCCTTTGACTTGGACAGCTATATTAATGCAAAAACAACCGAAGGTCTTTTTAAGATGATTGCCGACGAAGAAAAGCGAATTCGGGAAAACCCCACCGCGCGGGCAACCGATCTGCTGCAAAAGGTGTTCGGCAAGATTTCAATACCGTAATTGACTGCCAACGGACACGTATTGAACGATCAAAGGTGCACGAGATATGAATGGGATGAGCAATCAGCTTTGGATCGAAACAGTTGGAAACAATGATAGGACCGCCGCCGTTGCCTGGCTAAGCACAGAAACGAAAGCTTAACCGGCAGACGGCTGGCGAGACGTCAAAAACTTGAATGCTGGTCAAGGCTTTCGAAGACGGAAAAACTGATTTCCGGTTCCGAGGGGAAGAGTCGCCGAATTGTTGTTCACCCCGGAAACAGGCGCCCATTGAGCACTATTTCCAAGAGCAGGGGTGCTCTCCAACACAAAACCAACCGCAGTCGAAGACCACGTAATTGTAACTTGAGTTCCAGCGCGACTGACCGTGAGAGATGGCAACGCAGCCGAACCAATCGCGTAAATCCCGAAGTCGTCAATGCCGAAATACCAACTGTCCGTACCTGCATATGCGAAACGAAACCGCACTTTCGACTGGTTATCCGCAGCGGGGAGCCGGAAATATTCAACGCGTTGAGACTCGCTCGAATTGTCATCGACGCGCGGACTAATATAGGGCGCGAGGATTGACCAGAGTTCCGGCGCCACGCCGATAAACGCGCCATAATTACCTCCTTTATCCTGGCCATCGACTGGATCTGTGTAAGTCGCAACGTCGGGATAGGAAGTGCTGAACGTCAGATCGGAATCCACTTCGCCAACGTCGTTGGTCAACACGTCGGCCTGGGCCAGCATATAAACAATTGGAAGCCAGGTTTGCCCCTGATTGGTCGAGTATTCGACCGCACCGATGCTGTCCTGATTTTGTTGGTAAAGGCTGTGATAGGAGAGGTAAAGATTCGTTTTCCCAGTTAGGTCAAAATCGGGAGAATAAAGAAAATCGACCTGACTGCGGCCATTGCGATAGCCAGAAACACTCAATGCGAAACGTCCGGTCGCCAGGTTTTTGATGTAGGCACCATTGACAACATTTGAGGGATTGGACGAAAGGACGCTGTTATAGTTTGGCAAAATCTGTTTTGGATCGCTGTATCCCTCTAAAGAACCCTGGAGGCGTGAAACGTCAATCACACTCCATTTGGAATACGCGGCGGAATCGAGATTTCCGAAATCGACTGTACTATCGGAAAGAGAAACATCGGTGTAATTGGTTTGCGACCATCCAGATGGCAAGCCCCCTTCAGCGGTGCTGTTAAAATCTTCGAAGACGACCGGAGGCGGCAGTTGGAGATCATTGTAATTAGCGACCGCGAACTCGAGTTGGTTCGAGTAGCTTTTCGGCGTGGATGCTGAATCCTTGAAGGCGAGGGAATAGTGGTTCGTTCCGGCCAGTAAGAGACCAGGAGCCTGATACATGATACTTGTCAGATCCCCTTGTTGAGTCAACAAAGGCACGACATTAATGCCGTTTAACGACAAGAGAATGGTGTTGGTGGCGATGGACGTGGTGCCATTCTTGATGGTGGCATTGAATAATATTTCTGGAGGGGCGGAGAGCTGGTTTGGAGTTGGTGCGAGAAAGGAAATTGCCGCGTCCGCAGGAGGCGGGAACTGAGCAAAACTGATATCGTCCACGGCGATATTCTGGGAACCGTCATCGAGAGAGGGATCCTCGCCCGCGATGCGTTCGATATGCAGTGTTAAAGGTTGGCCCAGCGCACCTTTCAAATTAATGACGACCGGGTGTGTCTTGGAGGCGTCGCTCGGAAAGGCAATCGTGCCGTTTGTGAGAATATCGCTACTGGAGTTCAGTACGCTCCAATCGTACGAGTAACCCAGGCCATTATTGTAA
>JAQGOX010000155.1 GCA_028293365.1 Verrucomicrobiales bacterium
ATGATTGCGTTATTGGCCCCGTGAGTCCGCACGTCGTAACGGGAGGCTTCCCCGCGCGCGGCCCGCACGATGGCTTCCCGCAACTGCTGTTGGGCCGCTGGCGACTGCGACCACCAGGGAGTTTCGGCAAACGGTTTGCCAAGGACATCTTCCATTTTCAAGCCCGCCGCCGCCAGCGGAGCCTGGTTCACCTCGATCAGAATTCCCTCCGTCGTGAGCAATCCGACAAACATGGCCGGGCCCATCCCATCAATGAGCCCGCGCAAATGTTTTTGATTTCGGCGCAACGCATTCTCAGCATCCTTGCGTTCCGTGATATCGCGCGTGGTTCCCACGACAAAGTCAACCTCGCCATCAGCCGTGAACGCAGGCGAAAAAATATACTCGTAGCAACCCGCCCGCCCGGTTGGGTCTGTGTACGGCGTCTCGCCGGTAACGCTCCGCCTGTTCTGGAACACTTCCTGCAACTCCCTCGCCAGCCGGTCGGCCAAATCGCCGGGATAGCCCAATTCGAAAAAATTCTTGCCCACCGCCGCGTCCAAAGTGATTCCCCATAAGTCGAGAAGTGGTTGGTTGACAAACAAAAAACGCCCCTGGCAGTCATAAATTTGGGCAAAGTCACTCATTGAAGCCAGGGCCGTGCTCAGCATTCGCTCCCGACGCTCGGTGCGATCCGATAACTCTTTTAACGCCGCCGCCGCGTTTTTGCGCTCGGTGATGTCGAGCATGATGCCGCGCCGCATCGCCGGTTTCCCCGGTTCTTCCACATAGGTAACTATGTCGCGCATCCACACGGAACGCCCGTCCGCCGCCAGCATGCGATACTCGAAGGTGTGGTTTTCTTTTCTACCAGTGCAGCCAACGCAATAACGGACGGCCTCCCGCCTGTCGTCTGGGTGAATTTGCCTGGTCCAGAAATCCGGTGTGCTCAACCACTCAGCCGATGAAAACCCGAGAATGTGTTGGGCTCTTTGGCTCACGAAGGTAAATTGAAAACTCGTGGCATCGGCTTCCCAGACAATGCCATCCATGGAATTCACCAGGCCCGCAAATTGCGCGCGCGTTCGTTCGAGCTCCTCTTCGGCCAGCTTTCGCTCTGTGATGTCCATGCTGAGGCCAATGAAGCCGGTGATGGACCCCGCCCCGTCACAGATCGGAAACTTGTCCGTCTGAAACCAGCGTGTGCCCGTCGCCGTGAAGACTGGTTCGATGATGTTGCGCTTGGGAAGGCCGGTGGCGGCGATCTCTTCTTCGTCCCTGACGTACTGTTCTGCGTGGGGCAAGCCCAGTTCAGCATCGGTCTTGCCGACGAAATCCTCGGTCGTCCATCCATGCGCTCGCATGGCGGCCGCGTTGATTCGCAGGAGACGATGCTGGCGATCCTTGTAAAAGATCATGGCGGGCACAGTATCGAGGATCACTTGCAATTCGGCCTGCTTATGCTGCAGCAGCGCTTCCGCTTGCCGGTTCTCGGTGATGTCGTGGGCGGTGGCTACGATTTTCAACGGCGCACCAGTCTTCTCATCAAAGAAAATCCGGCCCGCCTCCCGCACTACGCGGGTGGTACCATCGGGTCGAATGAGACGGTGCACGATGGAATACGCCTGGTGCTCCCGGATGGCCGACGCCACGGCCCGCCGAATCGGCTCGCGATCTTCGGGATGAACGAGGCGAAAAAATAACTCGGTGGTAACCTCGCAGCCGCCCGGCTCATAACCCGCTATGCGAAACATCTCGTCCGACCAGCGGAGCGAGTTTGCTGAAGCGCCCTCAAGATCGGTCAAATCCTTCTCCCAACTGCCGAAGTGGGCGATACGCTGGGCGGCGGACATGTTTGCCTCGCTGGCGCGCAGAATCTCCTCGGCGAACTTCCTCTCGGTAATGTTTAAATGCATGACCACGACGCCATTTGCGTGGTCATCGGCCAGTGGCGTCACCGTCAACTCAAACCAGCGTTGTTCTGTCGGGGAATGGCACGGATACTCAATGGTATAGCTCGTTTTTAGGCCTTCTAATACAGCCCGAATGCCGGCGGCCACCTGAGGACCTTCGGACGAACAGGCTCCCCGCGCCCGATCGCACACGTCGAGATAGTTTACACCGAGGCCGTGGCCCGGTGCATGATGCACGTTCGCCTCAGCGAAACGCCGCCATGCTTCATTCACGGAAATGATGACGCCTTCGAAATCCAGCAAGGCGATATGAGCAGACAACGCGTTGAGGATGGACGCCTGTTTGGCCGCCTCATTGTAACGCAACTGTTCCTGGGCGCGCCCCAATTGGAACGGCCGGCCGTCGCGGCCCACCACGCAGTCCACCTGGCCGAGGGTAATTTCTTCGAGGCGGCGCTCGGTTTTCACCAACGTTTCGACCAGGGATAATATCTCCTCATTGGCATCCACCGCGCCCATTGCGTTTTCCGCGTTCACGGCGTCACGGGTTCCAGTCCCAAGGTTCGCAACACCAATTCAGGTTGGTTAAGAGTGCCTATGATTTTTCGCAGGGGAAAAGGGGCGAGCTTGAGGAGCGCCGGCGTCATGAAAATGCCATCGGCGAGAGCCCGTTTCGGTTCCCGAAAGACATCGACAATTTCGATTTCATGCCGATCTGGCAGGCACGAGCGGCAAATGGCTTTTATGTTCGCGAGCGCATGGCCGGAATTTTCCGTATCCCCCGCGATATAAAGCCGGAATTTGAAAATAGAAGGCATGCTCACAGGCGGCCTTTTTTGGATGTAATTGATGAATCACCACCTCGCAACTGCTGCATTCGGATCTGCCCTCTTGTTTGCACTCCCAACCGGCTCTTGGTGGTGCGCTCTAAAAGAGTCTTCTCCACCTGTTTGGCGACCAACTCCGTTTGCACCGCCTTCGCCCGCACTGTGAGGACCGCTTCCTCCGCGTCAAGTCGAACCCGATTCAACTCCCCGGCCACATCGGCCACCTCCTTTGTCACCAGCTCGGCGTTCTCCTTTTCCCAGCGCAATGTCCCCATCAACACCTCGCCTCCGGCCGTATAAATATCCGCCAGGGTCACTCCCGAATCGCTCAAGATCAGCTCGCGTACTTGATTCGAATGGGCCGTGCCGCGCGACTTGATGATCGACATCCCGCGATTGCGTTCCCCAGCTTGCACCAGGTAATTGAGATGTATCCAGGTGTCCGCCAGCGTGGAAATCTGCAGCGGCGTCCCTCCATTGGCCTGGCTCGCCATTTCGTCCAGCAGGCTGGTGCAGACCAGTGTGATTCGATCCGCTTTCGACCAATCGATCAGCCGTTCGGCCACCCCGTGGGCCGTCAGTTCATTGCCCGCTTTGGATAACGTCGAAACCGGATCGATCACCAGGCAACGCGCTCCATGTTCCTTGGCCAGCGACTTGATTCGCACCAAAAGCGATTCCGCGCTGCCCGTGATTGTGCGCGCGGAGATCATCCGCAACACGCCGCTCTTGCGATAACGTTCCAGGCGAATACCCACCGACGTCAAATTGCGGATCACCTCGGAGCCGTCGGAATCAAAACTCACAAACATCGTCCGCTCCCCCCGCGCACAGGCCGCTTCTGCAAAGGCGCCGCTCAAGGTGGTCTTGGCCGTGCCTGGGAAACCCGTGATCAGCACGCTTGCCCCGCGATAATAGCCGCCCCCCAGCATCGTATCGAGGCGTTCCACCCCCGAGGAAATCCGCTCCAATGTCACGTTTGCATCCATGTTCCCCAACCGCCGCGCGATGGCCACATCAAACCCGGTTTTGCCAATCACGAATGGCGATTC
>JAQGOX010000193.1 GCA_028293365.1 Verrucomicrobiales bacterium
AAGTTACTTTGAGTTGCTGACAAACCCGCAATAATAACTGATCAATGCTGTCCGAAACCACCGGATCCAGGCCTGTCGTCGGTTCATCGTATAACAGAATCTCGGGTTTATAAACTATCGCGCGCGCGAGACCGACCCGTTTGCGCATTCCACCCGACAATTCCGAGGGCTTTTTTTCCTCAATGCCCGAAAGATCGACCAGTGCGAGTGTTTCCGCGACCCGTTCACGAATCTCTGAATCCGAGAGCTTTCCTTCCCTGCGCAAAACAAAAGAAATATTTTCCGCGACGGTTAATGAATCGAACAAGGCCGCACTTTGGAAAAGCATCCCAAATTTCCTTCGCACCCGCAGCAATTGACGTTCCTCCATTCCCCCAATGCTCTCACCATTTATTAGAACATCACCAGAGTCGGGTTGAATCAGGCCGATCAAATTCTTCAACAAGATACTCTTACCGCATCCGCTTCGGCCGATAATTACGACGGTTTCACCCGTTTCGACTTTGAATGTAACTCCATCCAGCACCGAGTGCGTTCCGAAACTCTTCTTGAGGTCTCTGACTTCGATCATTAGTACAACACTCTGCTCAGGAAAAGTGTGAGGAAAAAATTACTGATCAAAATCGAAATCGAGGAGTAAACCACGGCCTCCGTGGTTGCCTTGCCAACGCCCTCCGCGCCCTCGCCACACGTCATTCCTTTGTAACAACCTATCGTTGATATAATGCCCCCGAAAATAAACGCTTTAATGATGCCCGTCAAAACGCTCTCGGGACTACTGTAGCGCAGCATATTTGCCCATGAATAAGTGGCATCGATTCTCAGCAGAACCACGGATACTCCATAAGCCGCGCCTATCCCGCAAACAATCGCCTCGGTCGTAAGCAGCGGCAGCGCGATGATCGTTGCCAGCAATCGAGGCACAACAAGATAATCGATAGGATGGGTTGCCAGGGTACGCAAGGCATCGATTTGTTCGGTAACCCGCATAGTCCCCAATTCCGCCGCCATGGCTGCTCCAACACGCCCGGCTACCATCAGCGCGGTGAGCACCGGCCCAAGCTCACTGCACATGGATACACTCACGACCGCAAGCGTGGCGGTATCCATCCGAACCTTATGGAATTGAAAGTAGGTCTGAGCGGCCAAAACCATTCCGGTAAAAGCCCCTGTGATCAAAACGACCGACTGGGATTTGACTCCGACAAAGTGCAGTTGGTAGATAACATCTTTTAAATTCGGGCGATTTCGCACCACAGAACGTACCGCTTCCCAAAAAAGCAGCACTATCCGTCCCACTTCGATGCTCCAGCTTTCGATGATCGATACCATTTTGAAACCGAACTGTACGCAAATCGAGGGCAAGAGGCTAGGTGTTAATGGGTAAAATCCACCATCGTCGTTCCGCCCACCGCTTTAACCCATTTTCCTGGCCTCTCGATCTTAACCGTCGTTTCTGACGTTCATCCGTAATTAGAGCACGCCATTTAAGATGCCCCCGAGGTTAGAAATCATGGATTCCCCGCCCCTTAATCGGTGGGAGCCCTCGTTGGCAATTTTCGCTTATAAAGTATTGTCATTTCAAAAGTTGTCCAAAAAACATTCTTTAAAAATACAGGAACTGAACAAGCACACGATACCGGTGAAAACATTCTCAGAATTGATCCAGTGGGAGTTGGAAAATGCAAAGCTCCCGTCATCACCGGAAAATGATGAAGACGACAGTTCTTCAACCGGAGTTGCGCGGTCGATTCGGCAGCGGGTAAAATTTCTCGCCCGCCAGCGCGAGATGGACATTACAGCTCGGCAAAATCCCTAAAACTTTCCGCGCCCTGTGGTTCCAAGCTTTAGGTTCCAATTCGATTCTGTATTCCTTCAGAAATTGGTCTTGACCCGAGCAATTATGAAGGCTGAATTGAATTCGACACATGCGCGCCGAAGCAAAACTAGGACCCCTGACACTCGGGGCCGCCCCTGTGGTGGTCGGCACGCTCACTGACCGCCATTTTCTGCAAACTTTTGCCAATCAATTCCCGCACTCCTTCTGCGACGCAGTTGAGCTTAGAGTGGATCTGCTGGGATTGCATTCGAACTGGGTTGAAGAAGGCCGCCGTATCGAACGCCTCGGGATTCCTGCATTCGCAACTCTGAGACTCGGCATCGAAGGGGGAAAATGGGATCACCCGGATAATGACCGCATCCGGTATTTCAAGGAAGCGGTCGATGAATTGTCCGGCATCGACGTTGAACTTCAGAGTCGGATCGCGCCCGAAATATGTTCATATGCTCACCAGCATCGAAAGCTTTGCATCGTCTCCCATCACGATTTTCATCAAACCCCACCTCTAAGCGAACTGATTGACATCATTGAGCGCGCGCAGGGAATTGGTTGCGTCGTGAAGGTTTCGACCATGGCAGCTTCAGAAAGTGACCTTCAGATTCTGTCATCGTTGCTCAAAATGGAATGGGAAACACCGCTGTGCGTGATCGCCATGGGACCCTTCGGCACCGAAAGCCGCGTTCATTTTCCACAACTCGGATCCTGCCTCACCTACGGCTATCTCGACACGCCTGCAGCCCCAGGCCAGCTTTCGGCGCACGAATTGAAGCAGCGATTAAATAATTAACGCTGATTCCGACCCATTTGCGAATTGAATACCTAACCTCGTCAACCCAACGATAGCGGCCCGCCCTCGCACAATTCGCGTTTTCCAAACGTCTCAATTCGATGCCCAACAGCATGGGCAAGGGCCATGTGCAGGCGATTGTGCGGCACCTTTTCCAACTTTAAAGATCGCCCCATTTGGAATCCAAATCCGCCACCAAACATTACAAATGGGATGTTATCCAGAGTGTGGTTGTTGCCTTTGCCCAGTTCGTTCGTCCAGACCACCATGGTATTGTCGAGGAGGGTTCCTGATCCTCCCGGTTCCGGCGTATTTCGCAATTTTTCGAGCAGGTAGCACAATTCACCGGCAAACCATTTATTGATCTTAACCAGTTTCGCCTTTGCGGTCTCATCTTTGTCCGGTTCGTGGGACAGCGAATGGTGGCCATCTTTTATATCCAGCCAATTCATCTTCGCACTACCCACGGACTTGGTGTATTGCAGCGTGGCAACGCGGGGCATGTCATTGACGAAGCTATTAACAAGCAAATCGATCTGCATTCGGCTGAGGCGAGGCACATTGTCATTCTGATCGGCAACGCCCCCTTCAAAATGAGGAGGCGTCACACGCAGCTTTTGGCTGGCACCACTTTTGATCTCATTCTCCATTTGTCGAACCAGGGCAGTATGATCGTCCAATAAACGGCGATCTTCCGCGCAGAAAATCATGCGAACTTTGCTCAAGTCCCCGCGGACATCATCCAAAATACTTTGAAGATTCTCTTTTTCCTTCAACTGCCCATAAAGCTTTTCATACATTTGGTATGGATCCGAAATGGGTGCTATCGGTTGGTTCGGCCCGCCGTAAGACATCCGCGTCCAGGGATCCGCCCGGTCCGTCACCCCAACCCCAAACTCGAGAGATCCAAAGCGGGTTTTTGTATCTTCACGATTTTGGAAGTAATTTTTGATTTCCTGATCGATGGAAATACCGCTCGCCCACCCGGCCGGGGTATCAGACCCGCCCTGTATATTTCCCGGAAATAGTTCAATTCCAGTTAGCAGGCAACTCATCCCCCGCATATGATTGTCGCCATCGCCCCGAACCTTGTTCGAGATCCCATGGAGGAACAACATCCGGTCCTGAAACGCCGCGAGCGGAGACATGATTTCCTTTAACTTGAAATCCGAGCCTGCTTCCTCAGGCCAATACTCGCTGGGAATCGTCCCGTTAGGACTGAACATGATGATCAGCCGCTGCCGGGGCCTTACCGGACTTCCCATTCCAAGACTGGGCAATCCTATCAGAAACGGAATGCTCGCAGCGGAAATGCCGAGTTGCTTTATAAAACGGCGGCGGTCAATGGCGTTCATGTTTTTTGTCCGAGTTTTTGGATGAATCAACGTTGTGAAGAGCTGATGTGAGCGCAATTTCAGCAACGAGCTTCTGGATGTTAAAATCCGAGGCAATAAACGAATCCCGCAACCGTTTCATCGTTTCGGAACCATAGGCCCGCCATGGCTGTTTGACAAGCTGATCAAATAGTTGCTCGATAAAGGCATCCTGTGCCTGCTCACTAGCAACGGCGTACAAAGCCACATCCCGGGGCCCTTCCAGCGGAATCACCTGCCCATTGTCCGCGATATATTCACTAACAGCGTCGATGTCATGGCCGTTGTCAGTCGTGCGAAACTTTCCGACCGCATCGTACCTTTCCAGGCTGAACCCTAATGGATTTATAATGGAGTGACAGCTTTGGCATGCCTGCGGCTGGGTCAGTTGAGTAATTTTCTGCCGCATCGTTAAATTCGGCGC
>JAQGOX010000195.1 GCA_028293365.1 Verrucomicrobiales bacterium
TTCCTGTTTCGTCACGGAGCCAGAGAGGAATTATCGATTCGTGATTTGGATTTCACCGAATAATCAGCCAGATCGAATGTTTACTGCTTCACAATCGTTGAATCGGGGTTGGACCGGATCAAGCCTGATAAGATTCGTGTTTGCCGCCGTCGCCGGTTGCCAACTATTGTGCTGTGCGACCTCGTCGCCAGCGCCAGCGCCGCTCGTATCACTGGAATATATCGTGAAAGGAACTGCTTTAACCGTTTCACCTGCGGCTCTATCAGTGCCAAAAGGAATTGCGGGTTCCGTTCTAATTCGACTTGAAGGTGGAACAAATACCGTGGGCGCGGTCGAAGCCATTCTTCGAGGTCCATCCTTTCCGGCGCGCCGCATTATTGGCCAGATCAACCAGCCTTTACTCCTTCCGGCGTTGCCACTGGTGGGAGATTACCAACTCGATAATATCCGGCTTGTCGATTCGGTCACGGGCGAGACTAAATTGGAAGCGACTCCTTCGAGTGTACCGGTCCGAGTTTTTGACGATGTCCTGATTTCCCGGGTCACTTCCCGCCCCCTGACACTTCAGGAAATTCAAGAGAAGGGAATCGTTATTGATGAAGCTAATTTTCGGGCGGTTGAGTTCGAAGTTGGTTTCGTCCTCGATGGGAAGAATATCCCGGTGAAATTCCCTGTGATTGCTCCAAACTTCAAGCAATCGGCTGAGATTATTCCGAAAGCTGAATTGGAAAAAAAACTTCAAGACGCGGCGATTTTGAACCAGCAAATCTCTGGAACCGTCGAATTGCCCCCTGAATTGGAGCAGTCCCAATTAAATATCCAGATCACCGGAATTAATTTTCAGCAGACTGAAGAAGGTGACCAGGATCTGGAATTGCGCATTCCGCCAATCCCTGCGCTGATGGTTATCCCCGGCAATATAGGATTCCTCAATCAGTTTTTTAGTGTGCAGATTTTCACTGAAAATGGAGCGCCGGTTGGGTCCGGACTTAGTGTCTATAATATAAAGGCGGCCCTCGTGCTTCCTCCCGGACCCGATCAAGTGGCCAGCACCAACTATGATTTTCCCGGAGATGACCCGCTCCGCCTTGCCCGTGTCGGCCCCGAGAAGATCGTTCAGCCGATCCAAACTATCGCAGACCCTGGGCCCGATGGAAAAAATGGCACCGCAGATGACGTTCTCCGTCTCCAGCCTGGCAAGGCCGGCCAGGCGGAGTTTCTTGTGGAAGGCTTACAGGAAGGATTGCACATACTGACGCTTAACCTGACTGCCGATTTGGACGGCCTCGCCGCCGGAATCGTAAAGGTGAATGGCAAAGCCGCGGGATCGGTGCTTGTTCGCAACCCGAAGTTCTCGCTGGCGTTCTCTCATCCGCGAACAGTTCGCGCCGGAGAGCCTTACGAAGCGGATGTCACGATCCTCAACACGGGCAGTTCGCCTGCCAATCTCGTACAGGTGACTCTAACATCCGCCAGCCTAAGTGGAGGGACGCTTGAAAGCCCCGAGACCGTCCAACTGGGCACGATCCTTCCCGGGCAGAGTGCGACAGCTATTTATCGAGTGCGCTCGCAACGAACGGGAGCGATTAGCTTTTCCAATCTTACGACATCAGACGATAGTGTACAGGGGAGGTTTCATCTTTCGATGGGTATCGACGAGCGCGGAGTGGTTCTCTCTCCGGATACTTTAGCCCTGCCGGACGTCGCGAACTCCCTGCCCACGAATCTACTGAACGCCGCCAACCGGGTACTTGGGCAGGGTCTTAGCATTGCCACTGCGGGACAGCTTCCTTCAGGTATCATCAAAGTTCCGAAATCCATCATTACAAAACGAGTTCTGGAACTTGCCGAAGCTGGACAACGATTGCGCTATGGCGATTCGACGAATCGCGTGCTCGCGGACCTATTACTTGATTGGCAGGGTGGACGATCGTTCAATGAAGGATTTGACCAAATTCTTCGAGTCACAGATGCAGGTCGTGAATTTCGCACTGTTCTGATAGCGGAACAGACAATCGCTGACTCGTTGGACGCCTCGGCTCGGTTGGCGGAACGCAGCGCGGATCTCGCGGGCCGAGGCGAAAACTGGCTCATTGCGGCAGGCAATTTTGCAGGGATCGATCTCTCTCTCAGCGATGCCACAAACTCTTCCAAACTGGGTCGGAGCGAGGTAATCGGTGCGCTAGGTTATCCGGGCGCTCGCGGGCCTTGGCTGGTGGCGAGTTCGGTGGGCACAAATGTGACGTTCAAATGGACAGTGACCAATTCAACAGCACTGGCCGATTTTGCGGTTTTGCAGGTGAGTTCAAACGGCACGGCCCGACAATTCCGTTGGACGATCCCAAATCCCGCGGTCGGATCCTGCTATTCGTTTAGTCTTGCGAATCCCGATGGCCAGCTCGCGCTGGATACCACCTGCGATGGGGTAGCAGACTCTCTTCAGGCGGCGTCGCAGAGTGTTGTAAATGAACGCCCGCCCGAGCTGCTCGCGATAATCCAGGATCCGACCGTCTTAGCAGGTCGTCCGGATAAACCGTGCAGCACTGTTCCCTACGATCCGCGCAACTATGGCACAGTCCTTGGCGTGCTTTTCTCCAAACCGATGACTCAAAGCGGCGTCAATCTTCCTTCGGCTTACCGATTGGAAAATGGCAATAGCGCTAATTCTGTGCAGATCCAGCCAGGCGCTCGCATTGCGCTGCTTAATATGGCACGGCCAGTCGGCGCCATTCGGGCGCGCGCCCTCACGGTCGGGGGCGTAAGTGACTCGCGTGGAAATCTCGTTGTCGGAAACAGCAAATCGATCCAAACAACACTGCGCGCTGGCACGGCTATTCGAGGCCGGGTGATCCGTGCCGATGGATCGTTCGCCGCCGGAATCCCAGTGACGCTGACTTATTACGACGTTGATGGCAGCGGCTTCGATTGCACGACGTTTATCGTTCGTCCCAGCCAGGTGTTTACAGATAGTGACGGAGTCTTTGATTTCGATTTTGTCGTGGCCGGAATTCC
The DNA here is from genome assembly GCA_028293365.1 of Verrucomicrobiales bacterium. Lineage (GTDB taxonomy): Bacteria > Verrucomicrobiota > Verrucomicrobiia > Limisphaerales > SXQI01 > JAQGOX01. Next base: position 3,013 of record JAQGOX010000195.1, read on the forward strand.
CTATTCTGTGAGCGCGACAGATACTGCCGGGCTCGCACCTGACGCCGTGAATCTTCTATTGGAATCCGCGACCGGTGACGCGTTCGCCCGCGAGAAATTGGCCGGCCTTCTGAATTCTCAGACGAATCAAGACACCCTGCTGAGCGCTTTCGGAACCGCGAGCTTGCCGCAAGCCGTCGCGCAGGCCGAAGGACTCGACCGCGCTTTACTTCGTGATCTGGTGCCAGTCGGTTCGGCCCGCGAGGGAACCGAAACAGTCGTGGCATTGCGCTTTCGCGGTCGTGGGGTCGTGGCTGGTCAGGTGCTGTCAGCGGACGGAGTAACACCCGTGCAGGGCGCGGCGGTGAATTTGTTTCCCGATCCAGATTCGCGCGAATTGGGTCGAGGAATTCTTTCGGATGCGGCTGGGCGATTCGCTTTCTTTGGCGTGCCGCTGGGGCTTTTTACAGTTCAGGCGACCGCTCCCAGCGGTCAGTTTCGCACGGTCGCAGGATCTATAGATCAGGTCGGAGCAACCAAAAACCTTTCAATCGTCCTTTCTTCGAACATCACGCAAATCGCCACTCTACGAGGACGGGTCTTTGAACCCGATTCGGTCACACCGCACTCTGGGGCTCGTGTATTTGTCGGACGATTTGATGATCAGGGTAAATTTGTCGATGTGGTAGCGGCGGCCACAGCGGACTCGGATGGATTCTGGTCGGCAACGAGTTTTCCTGCCGCAGTCTATGACGTTGCGGCGGTCTCCTTCGATGGACAACGGAAAGGTGACCGCAGAGGAGTGCAAACTTCACCGGCTCTCGACACTCAAATCTCCATTACCTTGAATGGTCGAACGACCGTGTCGGGTCGCGTAGAGTTCTTTAATGGCGCACCCGCGACGAATGCTTTGGTGGCAGGGGGCGATACCATCGTCCGCACCGATAGTCGCGGAATTTTCACTCTCTCGGGTGTTCCGACAGGCAATCGCACCATCAGCGCTGGTGTCGAGCGAAATCCTCTTGCTGGTATTGATTTTCCGCGTTTGGGAAGCGCGCAGGTGAATGTTGTCGCCGGGCTCGATAATTTTGCGGTGATTCGTTTACGGCCAGCCGGGCGTATCACGGGCAGAGTGCTTGATGCCATAGGCCAGCCGGTCCCTGGCACCCGCGTCGCAATTCCCGAGGAGAATGGTTTCCTGTATGCCGATGCTGATCAGCAGGGCAATTATCTCTTCGAGAATCTTGGGCTGGCTGATTACACTTTGAGTGCGCCCGGCCCCGCTGTCGCTAAAACTGATACCAGCGGATTGATTGACCGTATTCGAGGCGGCAACGAAGACCAGGTGATGGCTGCCATTGGTGAAGCCTTCAAAATATTCGCCGGGCTTGCTGATCCATTTCTTACGGGCGAGCCCTTCAACCCGGTGACATGGGGATTTACTCGCACGAGAATCATATTCGACGGTCAAACGGTCGTCTCGGACATCCGTCTGCTCCGTCCCGGAACTGTTTCCGGAAAGGTTCTTAATGGTCAAGGAGTTCCAATCGGCGCGAAGGTACGCTTGACGGGCGTCGGGCCGCTGCCGAATGGCGCGCCCTCTTTCATTATTCGCGGTGAAATGAACAGCGATCAGGCGCTCGGAACGTTCGAATTTCCTAATGGCATTCTCGTCGGTCCCTTTGGGCTGCAAGCCGCCTCACCTTTTTTCCCGGTGGTGATCAGTTCAAGCGGGCAAACCACTTCGACCGAGC
>JAQGOX010000216.1 GCA_028293365.1 Verrucomicrobiales bacterium
GTGCCGTTCAACCGGTTGGTCGCGGCCTCGGCAGCCAGCGCCGCCTGCCGGGCTTTGAATTCCTCGAACTGCTTTTTGAGTTCCTTTTCATTTCCCGCGTCGCGCGAGAGAACGCTGCGTGGATCGATTGAAACTCCTTCAACATCGCGCGCCTGGAGCCACTGGCCTGTGAAATTTTCAATTAACTGGTTGGACCGCGAATCCTTCACCATTCGATCAATCTCGGCGGAGAGATTCTTTCGCAATTCTCCATGCTGGGCCAGATCGAACAACTTTTGATCCGGCATGGTGGACCAAAGGAAATAGGAAAGCCTGGAGGCTAACGTATATTCATCTACGAACGGATGAGCCGCAGGGCTGGACCCGGCGATATTTTGTTCGATACGAAAAAGAAATCTTGGCGACGCGAGGACGGCTACCATTGCGCGGGCGATACCATCTTCAAAACGCTTGCCGGGCTGTTGGTATGTTTTTTCCGCGAAGCTGACGAAACGTTCCAGAATCTGGTCGTCAATCGGTCTGCGAAAGGCTTTGGTGGCAAACTTTGTAATTAACTCGCGTGCGTAATCGCGCCTTTCTTCTTTGGATTGAGGCGGTTCGTCTCTCGTGAAAAATCGATCGTAGTTTTTCGTTAACGGCCAATTCTCCGGTTCAGTCGGCCCTTGAACCTGGACTGAGATTATTCGGATATCAGCAAATGTTTTCTTTTCCTCAATGGGCACAAGCGGCTTGAGGTCAAAAGAGAGTTGATGCTCTCCTTTTTCCCATTTTACCGGAAATTCGTAGTGGAATTTTCTGCCGTCATCCCATTTGTATTCGTTGCGAAAGAGTTCTTTGTCATCTGCTTTGAAAGCCAATTCACATTTACCCGGGTCGAAGTCGAAGGCGCCTTTCGCGCTTAAATCGACCACGATTCGATAATCACCCGAATGCGGCGCGTAATGCGCATGAGAGACGACGGCAGCCTTGTAAAGAGACATGACTTCGCCATTCGTGGATTTATCCGGGTTCTTAAATTGCTTCCCGGTAATATCGGTGGTGGGTAATACTCTTGGAACGGTCGGAACCGCACGGGCAACGATCGTTTCGGCGGCCTGCAAATATTTTTCGAGCAGCAGCGGCGAAACGCTCAGGACATCTCCGATATTATCAAAGCCGTATCCGGTATCGTCAGGTGGAAACTCTTCATCGGTACGGAAATCGATGTCCATCAAATCGTGGATTGTGTTTCGATACTCGATTCTATTTAAGCGGCGGACTGTAACACGGCCCGGATCGGGATCGTTTGGATCGAGCCCAAAAGCCTCATATTTGATCCAGGTTTCGAGTGCGTGTTTTTCAGCCGCAGTCGGCTGAGGCTTCTTAGCCGGAGGCATGATGCCCGCGCGAACGTTTTTTAATACCGCCCACCAAAGGTCGGGTTTGGCTGTCAGCGACTCCTGCGTTTTGAACTGATCAAGGGTGACTTTGCCCTTGCTCTCGCCGTCGCCGTGGCAATCGTAACAATACTGGCTCAGAATGGGTTCGACCCTTTTTTGGAAATCTGTTCTCACTTCGAGCGGCTTTCCGGGGGACGCAAGCAAACCTAGGAATGAAATGATACAAATCTGCAAGGCCCTGCGAAAGACTCGGCTGGAAAAGCGAATATGAGGCAACACCACCATACAGTTACATGGAAATAGACGTGTTTCGTGGAAATAAGGTTACGGCGCGTCGGGGCATGCCTGAAACTCTATCGTATATTTCCGGTTTTGTGGTCAAAAATTTTTCATTATTTACATCCGCGGGGTGTACTCGCTTATTTTCTGGCTTGCGATATGTTAGGCGAAAGGTTGGCTTAGAGGCCGTTGGTTGATACGGCTACAGATGGAGCTCGTCGAAAGATGCGCTAAAGGATTGGGATTTTGAGAATGATGCACATGAAAAAGATTCTATTTAATCTGGGCTTTGGAAGTCTGGGATTGGTTATCGGCTTGCTCGGGATGCAGGTCTTCCACATCAACGGCAAAACCGTCTCGAGTGGCAGCAATCCTGCGCCGAAGCTCCATATTGAGGATTCTGTTCTGCCTCGTGACGGAAAGGCCACCACCAGCTTTGCGCCGATTATTAAAAAAGCCGCGCCCAGCGTCGTCAACATTTTCACGACCAAGAACATCAAGGATACGATGGATCCGAAATTATCACCGTTCTTCAATGATCCGATGTTCCGTCGGTTTTTCGGAGGAGGCGATGATGATGAGGGTGACGGCAGTGAAGGACAGGTCCCACAGGGACGTCGTCCCCGGAATCGCCAGGAGCAAAGCCTCGGATCAGGGGTTATCGTTACGGACGATGGCTACATTTTGACCAATAGCCACGTGGTGGAAGGTGCTGATGAAGTGAAGGTTGTGCTGGCCTCCGGGAAGGAGTATCCGGCGAAGGTAATAGGGACCGATCCTCCTAGCGACTCGGCTGTAATTAAGATTGAGGCGACTGGATTACCTGCCATTACGATAGCAAATAGCGATGATCTTCAAGTCGGTGATATTACCCTCGCGATTGGGAACCCATTTGGGATCGGACAAACTGTCACGATGGGAATTATCAGTGCCACAGGGCGTGGAGAACTCGGGATCGCCGATTATGAGGATTGGATTCAAACCGACGCTTCAATTAACCCTGGTAACTCGGGTGGAGCGTTGATTGATGCTCAAGGCCGCCTGGTTGGACTGAATAGCGCAATTCTGAGCCGCACGGGCGGTAATCAGGGCGTCGGTTTCGCGGTGCCCATCAATATGGCTCGCGGAATCATGGAACGACTGGTTCATGATGGTAAAGTCGTACGCGGCTTTTTAGGTGTTCTGCCGCAGACATTAACGCCGGAACTAAGCGAATATTTTAAGGTCGGCGAAGCCACGGGCGCTCTTGTGGGAGAAGTGAATGAGGGAACCCCCGCGGCTGCGGCAGGAATCAAAAATGGCGATGTAATCACGGAGTTCAACGGGAAGAAGATCATCGATCCTCGTCACCTCCGTTTGACTGTTTCGCAGACGCCGCCGAAAACAACTGTACCCGTAAAAGTAATTCGCGACGGGAAAGAGCAAACATTTAAAGTCAAAGTTGCCGAGCTGCCCGACCGTGACAGTCCAAGATTCGGAAAAAGAGGGCCAAACGGAAAGCAGGCGCCCGACGACGATACCCTGGACGGAGTCGAGGTGGCGGATCTCGACGCGAAGGGGCGTAAACAGTTCGGCATACCGCAGAATATAAAAAGTGGCGCCCTGATTACCAACGTGGATCCCGATTCAACCTCGTACACCGCTGGGCTGCGGCCTGGCGATATCATTCTGGAAATGAACCGAAATGTGGTTGAAAGCGCCGATCAAGCCGTTGAATTAAGCGGCAAAATTAAAGGTCCGCGCGTACTCTTGCGGGTGTGGAGCAGGGGGGGAAGTCACTACGTTCCTGTTGACACGCATAAAAAGGAGTCAACAAAATAAATGCCATTTTGTTCAATCTTTTAAAAAAAATAGTACTTGCCAAACGAACGGAAAAGAATATGTTTCGGGCCAAGTTAGATAACTTGTGATGCCAAGGCCGGTGAATCCTCAGTTGAAAACCTTCAGTGATGATTTGAAACCCGATGGGCGGGAACAGTCTGGGAATACAGTCTTCTACAAAGTCAAAAATGAATACTAAACTGTTTGTGGGAAATCTTTCCTTCAACACCACTGAAAACGATCTGCAAGATCTATTTGCAGCACACGGCCCGGTCGCTCACGTCGATCTGATCATGGACAAAATGAGCGGCCGCCCTCGCGGTTTCGCGTTTGTTACCATGGAAACCAAGGAAGACGCCGATAAGGCGATCCAAGCCCTGCACGGCAAGAACATCGATGGTCGCGATTTGACCGTCAATGAAGCTCGTCCCCGTGAAGAACGTCCCGGCGGCGGTGGCGGCGGCGGCGGACGTTCCTACGGTGGCGGTGGTGGTGGTGGCGGACGCAGCGGCGGCGGCGGCGGACGTAGTGGCGGCGGCGGTGGCGGCGGCGGCGGACGTCGTGACTCGCGCTACTAATCGCATCACAATCTCTTAAAGATTTATCAGTGCGGAAGTCCAAAAGACTTCCGCATTTTTGTTTTTTAATTCGAACGGGGCTCTTCAGGGGCCGAAGTAAGCCTTACCTTCCATTCCGCAGAGATGATCAGTTGGACCGTATTGTCGTCTGCGTGAACAGGAAGGATTTTAATGGTCGGACCTGCGTTGATCTGACGGTTTGAATCGATGATGATCGGATCGGACATGGAATAGATGGCCTCGCGCCCAAAAGAGGCCATGATGCCTGGAGTCTTTACGACTTTAATGGTCACGTCATTGAATAATTGACGGAGAAGCGCTTCCGCCTCTGTTTTGGATATGCAATGATGTTCGGAATTCGGAGGGGGCGAAGCCGCAGTTTGGTTGAGACCGAGATTCTGGATTGCCTCATCAGGTGCTTCGAACCAAACAGAATCAATTTTGATTTGATCGCTGTCTGCGAAAATCATCGGAAAGAATAGCGCATAGGCCTGCTTGCCCGGGGTCAACTTACCTCCAGATTGAATCAAGGCCTGATCTCTGGGAATATTGACATCCAGATTAAAGTTCCATTTTCGGACCCAGCGTG
>JAQGOX010000023.1 GCA_028293365.1 Verrucomicrobiales bacterium
GGAAGATCCCGGGCGACCATTGCGACGCGTTCCGATAGCTCCTCGCGACCGAATTGCAGCGTGCAGGCTAGATCCGAGAGATTCACTTTCGGGCTCTTTTTCAGAAACTCAAGAAGACGCATTGCCACCTGCTTCAGGCGATCTGCGTTTTTTGCTGAAAGTATGATTAATTCCGGCTGTAGAGCACTGATCGGTTGTGGGGCCGCATTACCTTTCAAGATAAACTCTTCCATCACGACATGCGCATTGGAACCACCGAAGCCAAACGAGTTGATTCCGGCGCGACGAGGAATTGAGTTACCCTTTTTATCACGCAATGGAGTCCAGTCGCGGGTTTCTTTGAGAATCGAGAGGTGTGTCGATGCCAGATCGTTTTTGGAATTTAACTTCTCAAAATTGACAGTTCCAGGAAGCTGCTTGTGGTGCAGAGCCAGAGCCACTTTAATCAGACTAGCGATTCCTGCAGCTCCTTCCAGGTGTCCTAAATTCCCCTTGATCGAACTGATGCCACACGCAGCCGCGGCAACTTCACTGGCCGATGTACTTACGAGCGCCTTTCGAAGTGCTCTCAATTCCACAGGATCTCCTACTTTCGTGCCGGTGCCGTGAGCTTCGATATAACCAATTGAGAGAGGATCAAGTGCGGCATTCCCCAACGCGTCCAGAACACATTCGGCCTGTCCGGTTTCACCGGGTACCGTGAGCGATGACGTATGACCACCGTGATTTGAAGAGGACCCTCGAATCACCGCGTAAATAAGATCACCGTCCTTGATCGCCGCGTCCAGTGGCTTAAGGACCACGGCTCCAACCCCCTCGGAACGAACGTATCCATCCGCGCGCTCGTCGAACGGCTTGCATCTCCCATCCGGCGAAAGCATCCCCGCCTTGCTAAATGCAATAAAAGTCAAGGGACAAAGCAAGGCGGACACCCCAGCGGCTACCGCAAGACTACACTCGCCATTATGAATTGCTTTGATCGCCCGATGGACTGCGACCAGTGAACTTGAACAGGCGGTATCGATGGCTTCGTTAGGACCGCGCCAATTGTAGAAATAAGAAATGCGATTCGCGAGAACACAACGATTGCAGCCGGTCGAAAGATAAGTCTCAACAGTCGAGGACTGCCGAAGGGCAAGCTGCATATAATCTTCTCCGGCGACTCCGGCGAAAAAACCGGTACGGGTTCCGGCAAGATTCGATGGCTTCAATCCCGCATCCTCCAATGCATGCCAAACGATCTGCAAAAGAAGGCGCTGTTGAGGGTCCATCAACTCAGCTTCTTTGGGCGAAATGTTAAAAAAGTGGCTATCGAATCCGTCAATTGAATCGATCGTCCCCGCCCAACGGGGCATATGCATAGGTAATTCCGAAGCCACCTCTTCAAAACCACGCCACCAGGCTTCACGCTCCTTCGGATACTCGGAAATCAAATCCTTTTTAGCGATGAGGTTCTGCCAAAATGTATCGAGATCAGGAGAACCAGGTAAAACGGCACTCATCCCGATTATCGCAATGGGCGGATATGCGGCGCGCGATAGATTGGATGGGGTCGAAGCGCCGTCTTGAATATGGGACTGCTCGGTCTTTTTGAGAATCGGAGCCGGCGGCAAATCAACTCCCATCCCAATTTCGAGCCTGGGAGTAACACCCAATTGGGATGGATATTCGCGAGCGAAAAAGCGGGCGAGCGCACCAATCGAGTTGCATTCAACCAAATCCGCCGGTGCAATTTCCAGTCCCCAGCGAGTTTCGAGTTTGCTGGCGAACTCATTAAGGCTGATCGAATCGAATCCAAAATCCTCCAACGGCGCCTCAACATCGAGTTCGGAACGGTCAACTTTAAGGTGCTCAGAAACCATTCCGATCAGCTCAGCGAGTAGGGTCGCTTCTGAATTTACCGCCGATGCAGGCAGCTCTGGATTGGTCTGCCTCGATGGCGGCAAAACGACAGCAGGCACGGTCGCCTTTGAACGAAGCGATTCCAAAACAGCGGTTTTGTCCGCTTCGCCGCGCGCGAATTGTTCCAATATCTCTTTGAGGGAGTTTCTCATTGTAGCACCTCAGGGTTCGATTTCATTTTCTGGCATCGCCTGAAGAAGCGTGGCGGCTTCGTCGGCAGTTATGCGGCTGTTTCGAAGGTGATCCAGAATTGCATCGACGGCAGTTAGAGGATCCAGGGCGCTTGCCGGAGTCGCAGGTTCCGGTGCCATCCAATAGCGTTCACGGGCGAAGGGACAGACAGGCATCGAAAGTCGAACGTGGCGGTCATCACTTCGTATCGACCCCCAGGGAATATCCTGCCCTGATATCCAAAGGGCAGCCATTTGCAACAACTCGTCTTGATCGTGAAGCGATTGTAAATCCTCCTTCGTCAGAGAGGTCTCGGAATCAGAAGATTGGCGGCGCGCCGAGGTTTTATTGGAGAAAATAGCCTGAGATTCCTCGCCCTGAAGCCATGCCCGGAGTTGAGCGGCTGCTTTCAATGGAGTCTCCGCAACAACCGCGAGACGTTCGGGCATCTGGTCTCGTCCCACTTGGAGTGTAAAGGCGATGGCCGCAAATGCCGGCTCGGGATGGCCATTGCGAACTCCCGAGAATTCTTTCTGAAACCAATCGGCCATAAGTTGTGCGTATTCCCGCAACGCGGCATTCGTTCTGGCTGACAAAACCACTAATTCGGGTTTAGGGCCTTTTGAGGCACCTTCCCTTGTTTCAACAAACTCCTCCAAAATCACATGTGCATTCACACCTCCGAATCCAAACGAACTAATTCCCGCGCGACGGGGAAGCGGACGATTATTCGCATCTCGAATCTGCTCCCACGAAACGGTGCGATCGAGAACGTAAAATGGAGTGCCTTCCAGCTTGATGTAAGGATTCAATTTTTCGAAATTTCGCGAAGCAGGCAGCTTCTTGTGCTGCATCGAAAGAAGCACTTTTACCAAACCGGCAATACCAGCCGCCGCTTCCATATGGCCGACATTGGTTTTCACGGATGCAACCGCGCAATACCCTGCGGGCAGGCTTTCGCCACGGCCATCGCTTACCTCGCGAAATGCTTTTTCAAGACCAGAAATCTCGATCGGATCACCCAAGGGGGTTCCGGTTCCGTGGGCTTCTATATAGTTGATCGTCGCTGGCGAAATATCGGCATCCGTAATAGCTTTGCGAATAACCTCGGCTTCGGCCTGCGGACTTGGCGCGCCGAAGGTTCGGGTATGCCCTGCATGGTTCACGGCCGTTCCCTTGATAACACCATAAACATGATCACCATCGGCAAGGGCCCGACGGAGCGGTTTGATCAGGACCGCAGCAGCGCCTTCGCCACGCACGTATCCATTGGCACGATGATCAAATGTCTTGCATTGCCCGTCCTGCGCAAGCATACCAGCTTTACCGTAGCAAAGGTAAAGAGTCGGGGTTATCATAAGGTTAACGCCTCCAACGATAGCCTGCTCACATTCCCCGTGGCGGATCGCCTGCACAGCACGATGAACCGCGACCAGAGAGCTTGAGCAGGCGGTCGCGGAGATTTCACTTGGCCCATGCAGGTTAAGTAGAAACGAGATTCGGGATGGAATAATATCCATCGCCGTTCCGGAACCAGCCCGAATATCGACATCGCTTACGGTTCGAAGCATTAACTCCTGATAATCCGCCGAGCAAATACCGATGAAGACTCCGGTGCTGCTGCCCGAAAGACTTCGAGCGGGGTGTCCAGCATCATCCAATGCCTTCCAAACTGTTTGGAGCATCAATCGATGCTGAGGATCCATCAACTCAGCCTCGCGCGGGGGCAGATTAAAAAACCGAGCGTCAAATTTATCAATTTCGGTGAGAAACGCCCCCCACTTGATATTCATTTTGCGAGGCTCTTTTCGTGGATCACCAAAATATTCACGCCAATCCCATCGATCGGCAGGAACCTCACTGATCAGATCTTTGCTCGAAGCGAGATTTGCCCAAAACGTTTCCAGATCGGGAGATTTCGGAAAAACGCCCGCCATCCCAACAATTGCAATCGGTTCTGAGGCGCGGGAATGGGAGT
>JAQGOX010000234.1 GCA_028293365.1 Verrucomicrobiales bacterium
CTTCCGCGGGCGCTCCTTTGCCCGATACGAAAACGATCATTCAGAAAGGAGAGCGTTGGGGGGTTAACACGGTAACTCTCGTGAACCTCCTGGATCTGGGCGGCACTCCGTCGCCGCAGGGAGACCAGCCTCACCCGACGATTGTCCTTCCAAAACGCCAACCGGGCGACACGCAACGGGTTGAATTTCCTCGGCCGGAACGGGTACCCGCGACGGCTTCCACGAATAGCAACTCGACGAATGATCCGCCCTCCAGACCGGCGGGTCGACCTCCCGGCTCGCCTTGGGGCCGTGGCCGTATGGATGAAAAAGAATACCAATCTCTTCTGGAACGACGTGGCTTGCATGGGCTCCTAATCACGATGCCAACTGAGAGCGTTCACCAGGCAACGCATTCCGACCTTTGGACACGCGGGATCATTAGCGCATTCGCCACTATTTCAATGCTGGGCATGGGCCTGGCCTGGCGCAATCTGGAAACTTCCTCCGAATTGCAAATGCGGTTGATCCGTGCCAGTGAGCTCAATTCCCATTTGAAACAGATGAATCTGGCGGCCGCAGGACTCGCACACGAGACTCGGAATCCGCTCAATATAATTCGCGGGCTGGCACAAATGATTTCGAAAGAGGTTGAAACCTCTCCTGAGATTCGAGGCAAATCGCGCGAGATTATCGACGAAACAGACCGTGTCACTGCGCAGCTCAATGAATTCATTAATTACTCGCGTCCCCGCGAAGTGCGGAGGGCGGCCGTGCCTCTAGTCGCAGTTGTCGAGGAGGTAGTCCGTGCATTAAGGTATGACACCGATGAAAAGCAAATTGGAATCGAAGTGCTGGCCGAACCGCTCGCTATCGAAGCGGACGAGCAAATGCTTCGGCAGGCTGTTTTTAATCTTGTCCTGAATGCCGTTCAGGCAGTGAACCTAAAGGGTCAGATCACCATCTCAGCCCGCAAACCGAGTTCGGCTGAAGCATCGCTACAAATATCGGACAACGGTCCTGGAATTGCGCCAGAGCATCAGGGAGAAATATTCAAGCCGTATTTCACCACTCATCAGAAAGGCACGGGTCTGGGACTGGCCGTTGTGCAGCAGATTGTTCTCGCACATGGTTGGGAGATTGAATGTATGGCGAATGATCCGGTTGGCGCGACATTTCGGATCACGCACTTGAAAATCGTTTCCTGAATTGAAAGACTCATCCAACAGTCAAGTTCGGTCGCCATCCCGCCACATTTTGATCGTGGACGACGATGCCAGCCAGAGGAGCCTGCTTCATTCTTTTCTCACGAGTCAGGGTTTCGGCAGCACTGTAGCGGACTCTGGTGAAAAAGCATTGGGCCTCCTGTCATCTGATGGGATTGATATGATGATCTCGGATGTGCGGATGCCGGGAATTTCGGGTTTGGAAACATTGCGCCGCGCGCGGAAGATCCACCCTAATCTGCCAATTCTTCTGGTAACCGCTTACGCAGACATCAAAGAGGCCGTTGGTGCAATGCGGGATGGCGCGGTGAATTACCTATCCAAGCCGATTGATCTCGACGAATTATTAGTCAGCGTCCGCAATGCCACGGGACTGTCGAGCAGAGCGCCCATTAAGTTCGAAGACAGCAAGGAATTGCCGTCCCATGTCATCGGCCTTAGTCCGGTAATGCTCTCGCTCTTTCGAGATACCGCACTGATTGCACCGTCAGAAAGTCGAGTTTTGATTACAGGAGAGAGTGGCGTCGGAAAAGAGATTCTGGCGGATGTCATCCATGCGTGGAGCGCGCGAGCCGCAGGACCTCTGGTGAAAGTGAATTGCGCCGCAATTCCCGAGACTCTTCTGGAAAGCGAACTTTTCGGACATGAAAAAGGAGCTTTCACGGGTGCTTCCTCGATGCGCATCGGACGGTTTGAACAAGCCAATGGAGGGACTATTTTCTTCGATGAGATTGGAGAAATGTCTCCAAATCTTCAGGCGAAACTATTGCGTGTCACTCAGGACGGCCGATTTCAACGGCTCGGGTCGAACGCCGAGATTCAAACGAACGCCCGTATTCTTGCCGCAACCAATCGAAATCTCGAAGACGATGTGAGAAAGGGTCGCTTTCGGGAGGATTTGTTTTATCGATTAAACGTTGTTGAACTCACAATCCCGCCCCTGCGTGAGCGACCCCACGATATTTTGCCATTGGCCAGTCATTTTATCGCTATTTTCAGCGAGGGTCGCGCGCGTTTTTCGGCTGCGATGATCGAACAACTCGAACGATATTCGTGGCCTGGGAATGTCCGCGAGTTGCGTAATGCGATGGAGCGTGCTGCGCTTCTTTCCCGCGGCGAATTGATTCTTCCGGAACATCTTCCAGCGCGCATTCGCGAAGTGGCGGAAAACCCAACGACCAAGACGGCCACTGGACATCGATTGGATGAACTTCAAAATGAGGCCATCGCACAGTCACTTCAAAAAAATAAATTTAATCGCACGGATACAGCTAAAGCGCTCGGAATCAGTCGGCGCGCATTGATTTACAAATTGCAGCACCTGCGAGAGAACGGATACGTCGTCGATCCCGGCTAAGAATACCGTAGTTGCGCTTCCGAATGGGAACCCTAATCTCTACCGAGATGAACGGTTCGACAGAAGAATCATCAAGGCTCAAAATGGCGATCCGCCTTTTCGGTGCCGCCAACGCGGAAGACCCCCACACTGAAGAGGCGGATGGAAAAATTTGGCCCAGGGAGCAACTCTACGCAATCCGCTTGAGCGCGTGGGTCGCGCGATTAATGGAAGAGCCCTCGGAACCACTTCTCCTTGCTGCGCATTGTCAGCATCTGCGACGCTGGTGCATTCCACGCGACTCCTACCCTGCAACCAAGGCCGGCTACCTCAAATGGAGAGCCGAACTAAAAAAGTTTCATGCTGCCGAATCTGCCGCAATTTTGCGTCAATGCGGTTATGACGAAGCTATTGTAACTGCGGTCCAGGCGTTAAATCTCAAATCGAATTTTCCCGCCGATTCCGACAGCAGGATTTTGGAAGATGCGCTGTGCCTGGTTTTTCTCGAATTCCAGATGGAGGAACTGGCATCGAGAACTTCAGATGAAAAAATGATCAATGCGCTGCAGAAAAGCTGGAGAAAAATGAGCGAAACAGCCCGGCAGTACGCCTTGAAGTTACGCTATAGTCCCAAGTGTCAGGAATTGATCGGCAAGGCGCTTCAAGGTGTTTCCTGAGAGTTGCTGGCGCTTCTGGCCCTGCCGACCGCCCACCCTCGGAGTTTCCGAATTTGCTCGTCCATCGTTTTTGCCAGGGGCACCGTCTGCTGCAGAGCCCCAAGGACCCCTTCGGTGCAAAGTTCGTGACCCGCATCAAACGCGTCATAGAGCGCGCTATTAATCGATTCTTCGATTTCGGCGCCACTGAAATCGTGACTTCCCTGGGCGCATGCTTGTAAGTCGAAGTTTGATGGATCTCGTCCTTTTTTCACAAGATGGATACGAAAAATGATGCTTCGTTCAAATTCATTGGGCAGATCGACAAAAAAGATTTCATCCAACCTTCCTTTGCGAAGCAGTTCCGGCGGAAGATTTGAAATATCGTTGGCTGTTGCGACCACAAATACCGGGGCCGTCTTTTCGGAAAGCCACGTTAGGAAAGTGCCAAACACGCGGGCAGCCGTTCCACTGTCGCCGTGGCCTGAACCCTGTGTTCCCGCGAATGCCTTGTCGATTTCATCGACCCAGAGAATTGCCGGTGCAATGGATTCGGCGACTCCAATCGCGCGTCGGATGTTTTCTTCAGAGGAACCGACAAAACTTCCGAACATCCGCCCGATATCAAAACGGAGCAGAGGCATTTGCCAGAGTGTGGAGACCGCTTTAGCGCAAAGACTTTTCCCGCATCCTTGCACACCGAGCATTAAAATTCCTTTCGGTGCAGGCAATCCGAAAGCACGAGCTTCAGGTGTGAAGGCAAGCGAACGCTTTTGCAACCATTCTTTCAATACTCCCAGTCCGCCGACGCTGGAGAACGATTCTTCCGTCGAATAGTATTCAAGCAAGCCACTCTTGCGTATGATTTGTTGTTTTTCCGCGAAGACCGCTTGAACGTCGTCGCCACTGAGTTGCTCATCTTTGACAATTATTCTGGCAAATACATTTTCCGCTTCGCTTAAGCTCAATCCCAGCGCGGCTTGAAGCAGGCGTTCGCGGCCTGAATCATCCAGACTGATTCGCACTTGTTTAAATTGGCGGACGTCGGCCACGATTTTGTCAAGCAGTGCGCTAAGGTCGTTTCGGGTTGGCAAAGGGAAACTGAGCACAGTGATTTCTTTTTCGATTTCGATCGGAATCTCAAGAAGAGGGCAGAGCAGAATGATTGTTTTATAACTATTCTTAAGGTGGAGGCTGATGTCTTTGAGCTTTCGAATGATCGCGTGATGATTGCGCGTCAGGAACGGGTGGAAATCTTTGAAGATGAATAGTGCTGGCTCGACCTGTTCGATCACCTGGTCAAGCGCAACGAGTGGATCTTTCGTGGCCGCATTGCGGGATTTCTGGGATTGAATCGAAGTGCCCGCAGGAGCGATTCCAGCGGTGCAGGTCCATTCAAATACCTTTTTCTGGCGCCGTTGGCCAATTTCCATGATCGCTGTCTGCGCCCGAATTTCCTCGGAGGAAAGAATGTACAGAATGGGATATCGAGCGCGGATTAAAGTCTCAATTTCTCCGACGATCGCACTGTCGGGCGGATTGGCTGGAGTCACGCCCACTTGATTAGCCCGAAATCGTCTCCGGGCGCAACTTTGAAGAACGAGACCGTGAACACAATAATTAGGCCAGACCGGACCAGCGGAGATTGCCGTGCTCCTTAAACTCGGCGCGGTCCAGCGCAGGTGGTGTGCGGTTAGTCACCCGAGACGAAGCGTTGCCACCAGGATTTCGCCGGTTTTGGTTCGTTGGCCAATGATTCGTTGAGACGCTCGGCGACAGCCCTCGGAACTTCGATCTGGGCGGCATCATGACGCAGTAACTCCTCTGTGCTTGTAAACTCTTTCGCAGCTTGTTGCTGCCCGGATTCTTCGGCGTGAAGCTCTTGTTCCTGTTGGCGCAGTTTGGATTCGGAATTCATAGGTCATGAAAACTTGGAGAATGCAGTTGCGAAGGCTTTTCTGGCACGATGCAGTTTGCCCCGAACCGCGTCTGCAGTTTGTTGGGTAAGTTCGCCGACCTCCTCATAACTAAGCCGTTCGTCGGCCACCAGCAGGAGGAGCATTCGATATTCTTCTGAAAGGCAATCCAGCGTTTTCTGGATGCGCTCACCCAGTTCCTTGACCTCAAGCACTCGCAAGGGATTTTCGCTGGGACCGACGGCCGTCTCCCAAACGACCTCATCCGCGTTGCTGAACATATTACGCTTGTTCCAGCTTTGATTGAGGTTCTGACAATGATTGATCGTGATTCGATAGAGCCAGGTCCGGATACCCGATTCCCCGCGAAATGTGCCCATTTTGCGGTAGGCCTTCAGAAAAACATCGTGGGTGGCGTCCTGCGCTTGCGCGGGGTCTCCCATCAAACGCAGGGCGAGATAATAGATACACTGCGAGTGAGCTTCATAAATAGCCCCGAATTCCGGACAATTCCATTCCAGAGGCGGTATCGTCGCTTTCTCCACGGGTTCCCCAAGCATAACGTTCGACGGCATTGTTCTTTTGACAAACCTGCCTTGAAGTTGTTACGAACGTTTTGTTTCTGTTATTCCGTGTCCATGCATACCGGAATGCCGCAACATCGGAATTCAATGCGTTTCGTAGTTGAACTCAAGGTGCGTTCGCGAATCCGATTGATCGTTGCGGATCTCGATTTCTTTAATTTCCCAATGGCCTTTTACCTTCGTAAAATGGCGCGGCGAAAACTCTTTCAAAAGCTTGTTATGGGAGTCGTATGCTTCGGCCCGAACTAATCCTCCCGTTTCAGTGTCAACCCACGAAACGACCCTGGAATACCCTCCGTTCCCGGGATCCGGGTTTACGCTCTCGAGGACCTGGCACGCTCGACCGCGCCGCATTTCTTTCTTTACGAGTCGCTGGTCAGGCCAGTGCAAAAACTCGAGCCCCAGATCGGTTATCCAAAAATCGGAACTCGCGAACGGAATGGAATAGGATTGATGCGCCGAATTCTGTTTGTTGGTCTTTGAGGAAGCGACTGTGTATTCATTTGGTTTCCCATCGATATGGCGCACCGCCAGTCGCTGTCCCGGCAATTCTCCAACCGGTTGAGTTTCATAAATATCGCTCCAGCCGTTCGTGTCCAGGGTGATGCTGTACCGAATCGGCACTTCGGTCGATTTCCCGCCTGGGTTCCGGATCTTAAGCGTTCCGTAAATTTGCGTCTCAGCGGGCGGTCGCATTCCAATCAGTTCCGCAGCCAGAGTGCGGGCATCTTGTATCGAAGGTGCGTTGGTGGGGGCGGCAAGGAGCGGTAGAGCGACAACGCCAACAGAGGCGGCTATCAACCAGGAAGACCGCGAAAGAAATAGCCGATTCATTTGGGAGCAAGAACGATTCGCAACAGATCTGAGATTTTACGCACAAAATGGACCTTCATTTTTGAGCGGACTTCGTCGGGCACTTCATTCCAATCCTTGCGGTTCTCCTCGGGTAGAACCACCTCTTTTAGGCGTGACCTCGACGCTGCCAAAACCTTTTCTTTGATTCCACCGACCGGCAGTACGCGTCCTCGAAGACTGATCTCTCCGGTCATCGCTACATCCGATCGAACGACCCGCCGACTTAATAGTGAAGCCAGCGCCGCTACTATGGTAACGCCAGCGCTGGGTCCGTCCTTGGGTGTTGCCCCGGCGGGGACATGGATATGGATGTCAAATTTTTCGTGATCGTCGAGATTCATTTTCAACGGCCCAGCCTGGCTGCGCAGATAACTCAGAGCGGTTTGCGCACTCTCTTTCATTACGTCCCCCAGGGATCCCGTCAAAATCAACTTCCCACGGCCGGCCATGCGCGTGGCTTCGATGAAAAGAATCTCGCCGCCCACCGGTGTCCAGGCCAGGCCCGTTGCAATTCCCGGTTCCTTGATCCTTTCGGCCATATCTGAAAAAAAGCGTTTTCCTCCCAAATACGCGATTAGATCCTTTGGCGAAATCGTGACTGGTTGGTGGACAGATTTCCTCGATACAATCTTGCGGGCGGCCTTTCGAACGAGCGTTGCAATTTCGCGCTCCAGGTTTCTTACTCCGGCTTCGCGGGTGTAGTCCTGAATCACGCGCATGAGTGTGGCATCGGGCATCCGAACGAATTTCTTTTTCAATCCGTGCTCTTCCAGTTGCCTTGGCAAAAGGAATCGTTTCGCGATTTGTAGTTTTTCCGCTGATGTGTAGCTCGGTAGTTCGATTACTTCCAACCGATCCCGCAATGCCGGATGGATCGGATCCAGCCAATTGGCGGTCGTAATAAAAAGCACGTGCGAGAGGTCGAACGGCAAATCGAGATAATTATCAGTGAATGTGGAATTCTGTTGAGGGTCGAGTACTTCCAACAGAGCTGCCGCAGGGTCACCTCGATAATCCGAGCCAACTTTGTCGATTTCATCCAGCACTATGACCGGATTATTACTTTCGACCCGGCGCAAACTTTGGATGATTCTTCCGGGCAGCGCGCTTACATAAGTGCGGCGATGGCCGCGGATTTCAGCTTCGTCCCGCATTCCCCCCAGTGCAATTCTGACAAATTTACGGCCCAACGCATCCGCAATACTTTTCCCCAGGGAGGTTTTGCCCACGCCCGGAGGGCCGACCAGACAGAGGATCGGACCTTTCAGCCTGTCTCTCAGTTTTATGACTGCCAGGAATTCGAGCAGGCGGTCTTTAACTTTGGTGAGGCCAAAGTGCTGTTCATCCAGAATCTTTGAGGCAGCGTCAAGGTCCAGCTTGTCCTCGGTGGATTTGTTCCAGGGCAGGTTGACGATCCAGTCGAGGTAATTTCGCGAGACGGTATATTCCGCTGCGGTAAAAGGAACCTGGGAAAGCCTTTCCAGTTCTTTAGCTGCAACATTTTTGACCTCCTCCGGTAACCCGTTATGCTCAATTTGTTCCCGAATGATTGTTAGATCACTCCCGGCAGGATCGTTTTCTCCCAGCTCCCTCTGGATCGCCCGGATTTGTTCTCTGAGAAAAAAGTCGCGCTGACTCTTGCTCATGGAGGTTGCGACTTCTTTCTGGATTTTCGAGCCGAGCGTAAGGACTTCCAATTCCCTGCTCATGAGTGGAAGCAACCGTGTAAAGCGCTCTTTGACAGACGTAACTTCGAGCAGGTGTTGTCGTTCTTCCAGGCTGAGGTTCAGGTTCGCGGCGATCAGGTCGGAAAGTTTTCCCGGTTGATCGGTATTGAGGGCATTGATCTTAACCTGCTCCGAGAGAGCGGGAGAAAGCGTTATGATTTCCTGAAACTGGGCCTGGGCATTTCGGGCCAGCGCCGCCATTTCGATTGATTCCTCAGGCACGTCCTGCAGGACTTCCACCTTTGCACAAAGGTACGGATCTTTACTTCGGTATTCTTTTATTTCAAATCGACGCAATCCTTCCACCAACACCCGGACCGTATTATCGGGAAACTTCAGCATCTTCACGACGCGTCCAACACAGCCATGCGTCCAAAGGTCTTCTGGAATCGGGTTTTCTATATCGGCCTTTTTTTGCAACACAAGGCCCAGAAAACGATCCCCGGCTACGACATCGTCGATTAAGCGCGTGCTTTGGGTTGATTCGACCAATAGCGGTGCGACCATTCCGGGGAAAATGACAATATCTGAGAGCCCCAGGATGGGGAGAACGTCTGGGAGAGGCCGGTGAGGTTGAGGTTTGGGAACTGTTTCCGTACCCCCTTCTCCACCGCCCAAAATATGAATAAACTCTGTATCCGGCGTACTCATTTACAAGTCCGCAATTGCAAAAACAGTGCCACATCCTGCGGGCGACGGCCTGATAATGGATTTTGATCCCCTTTCAATAGTACTTTTGCGGCGCGCGGATATCTATGAGATGACTGCGTGTCGAAAAAGTTCCCGATCACTCAATCTTCGTCTGAGATTGGTATGGAGGTCTTGCCTGAACCACCGGCAGTCAGCGGAACATCGATTCGAAGAAACCCATTCTGATATGCGGCAGTTGCCCGCCGCAGATCGAAGCCCTCGGGGAGTTCGATAACGCTCTCAAATGCCCCATAATTAATCTCCATCACCAGAAACTTACATTTAGGGGACCGGCACCCATCGGGCCGATTCCCGCTAATTTTGACCCGGTTGCCATCGATTACCAATTCCAGATCCTCACGGCGCATCCCGGAAAGTTCTACCTTGATCACAAGGCCGTCTTCCGTGACGTAAACGTCCGTATTTGGCACCCAGTAAGTATCGGCGGAACCGCTCTGAGGTGTCGGCCGTTTAACAAAATGAAGCGACGAACTGGTTTTGGACATGGAAATTCGTTATTGTTATAGCGCAACTCCTTGCCTCGAGCAAGGACCCTTAACTCATTTTTACAACTATCTGAGAACGTTCCCCTTTTCGCGCATGAAATGTAATTGAGGTTTTTGGCCCAGTCTGATCTGTAGAGCAGCCGCAATGGGTATCGCGGGCAAAGTCGAATTTTCGGGGGCGGAACCTGTTCCACAGAAATAGGGCCACCGTCAACGCGACTATCACCAACGCAATCACTTGCTGCCAGTCCATGCTCGCAACATAGTTCAATCGGGGCGGCGTGCAATAAAGATATTTCGGTCAGGCAACGAGCGCAGGCACGACCTTTACCGGCTGCGCTGTCCCGGTAAACCATTCTCGCAGTGGCACCGGCTGCAATCTTGGCGGCGTAATATGAGAAGTGGACTTTGCATGGCCATTCTTCTGCCTCCACGCGCAGTATTCTTTGAGAGATTCCATCATTTTCACCAGATCTTCGAATTTGGTGGGCTTGATCAGGTAGGAATTCGCTTTCAATTCGTAGGCCAGCTTTATATCCGCATCCTCTTTCGAACCTGACATCACTACCACCACCATGGAATCAAGTACTTCCTGCGCGCGAATCCATTTAAGAACGTCGAAGCCGGATGTGCCCGGCATTTTTAGGTCCAGCAACACCAGGGTTGGTGGAGGATACTGTGCCCGATCCATATATCGCCCTTCGCCTTTTATATAACACATGGCTTCATTGCCATCTTTCACCAGTTGGATCGTATCGATAATTCCGACTTTTCGAAAAGCGAGGCGAATCAGGACCACATCGTGCGGATTATCGTCTACGAGTAGAATTACTGGCCTGGTCGTGTTAGGTGAATTGTTCATACTGCAGGGGCTAGCGTAGCCATGCCTTTAACGGGCGGAAATCGGGCACCAGCCTTTTATGGTCTGCGGGTTCCTCCCATTTGCGACTAGTGTCAGACTCTCCTGCATCACAGGCAAAAAGGCGGCCCTCCCCGGCCGCCCTTTTTGGTCTGTTGCGCCCACCTCCTTTACAGCCGGGTGCAAACTAACCTCCTCCTAAATAGCTCGGTTGCGACTTTAAAGCGACACGATTAGCGGCTGATTCGAACCTCAGGGATTCACTGATTCCTACCTGTTTCCGCCACTCGGAGAATCTGTTGGAACGCTGGATGGCGCAAAATCAAGGTCAGCGCCTTTTGGAGAAGCGTTATACCCGGTTCCATTCTGTGCCAGGGAGAGGCGCCAGAAGGGTGCGGTAACGGAACCACATCAAAATCCAGTTTGTTCGTCCTGACTTGGAACTGTCGTCCAATTACCCCATTTAACCCCTCAAAGGCGAGAAACTGAGAAATTGCCAGCCTGCCAACCGGAATTACCAGTTCGGGTTTGAGGAGTTCCAGTTCGGCATCCAGCCAGCGTGAACAGTTAGAAATTTCAGATAAATCCGGGACGCGATCCCCGCCGGTTTCTTTTTTTCCGGGGAAGCAGCGGCAGACCGCTGCCATATAAATCCGCTCGCGGAATTGCGTTTCCGTCAAACCGGTTGCCCGCTCAAACCAATTGAAAAGTGTTTTGCCCGCAGTCCAGGCAAATGGCCTGCCCATCTTCGGCTCTTTGTCCCCAGGCGCCTGGCCGACCAAAAGTACTTTGCTTAAGACGCTTGTCCCGGTTACGACCGGTTTGTGCATGAAAGGGCAAGCGGTACAGGCTTTAAGTGTAGCAACGTGGTCTTCTAGTCGTTTCAGGCGTTCGCGGTCGGTCACGAGGCTAGAATAGCATTGTGCTTCCAGAGAGCCATTCTTTCAGTGAGGAGTGATCACCCGTGAGGAAATCGTGAGACTGCAAGAATTCGACATAGCGCGGGTATTTGCATCGAGCACATATCCCCGGATGCCTGCGAATGGCAGAGGCTTGGATATTTTCTCGCGCGCTCTCCTTGCGTAACCGCGCTCGGTCAAGTTAGCGCCTATGATCCCTCCCCCCCCATATGATTTAGCGTGCTTTATTGTGCTATAGCGTGCTTTACCGTGCTAATTCAGAAAGCTTCGGCGAAGTTTTCCGGAGAAAGTGCGGGGGGCAGCTTGAGCCCCTTCTCGGCGGAATAATAAGGGTTAAATTGTGTTTTTTCCGGGGATTTTTTTTAATCGTGTTTATTGTGCCTGAAGCGTGTCTTCTCAGAAAAAATCGTGTTTTCGGGAAAAACGGATCGTGTTTTTATTGTGTTCGCACCCTTCGTAATCGTGTTTTTTTCGTTCTCGCTCTCGAGAGCGTTTCCCAGTGCGTCGAACCTACCTTTTTTCATGCCTGAAGCGAAACACAGGCGGCGGTCAGAGCACGCGTGCGATGAACGCACGCGTGCTCTGATGCCGAGTGTTCCCCAGTCCCCAGTTCACTCCGATTAAAATGTCAAAGAACAGAGCCACGGACATAAATCAGTGGCTGTGATGGCCGAGCAGGCTCGGCTATTTGGACTATGTCTACCAGATTAACTTTGTTTATGTCAACCGTTCTTTACAGATGCTCCTCGCTCTCTCGCCATCTCTCTGGTTTTGGCTCCGCCGTGATCAACCGCAACCAACAATTCCGGCCACTGCGCATAGGGACATGGGATGGCCCCTGGATCGCAGCGGCGCAAAGGTAAAGTTTAAGAGAGTCCGCTCGCGGTTTGTTGCCAGATATCTTGAAATACCTGTTGGGCCAGTGCAGTTTTCTCGTCCTCGGAAAAGGCAGGTATCGGCAATAGGGTGAACATTCTACTCTTTTTGAACCAAGCTTCAACGGGGCCGCACTCTTTCGAGTGCGGAAATGGCCAAAGTGTTCGCGGGACTCCGAGCTAACAACGCAGCTTCAACGGGGCCGCACTCTTTCGAGTACGGAAATATTGCGGGTCGGCGCCGGGTAAGGCGGATCGCAATAAAAGCTTCAACGG
>JAQGOX010000246.1 GCA_028293365.1 Verrucomicrobiales bacterium
ATTGGTTGCTGAAAAAAATGCCGACGACTGAAGCGATCGCAAACATGCTTCCGGCGAGATTCTGTTGCCATGGTTCGAAGCCAAGCATCGGCATGTAATTGAAGATTTGCACCTGCCAGGCCCCCCAGATGCCGATTTCCAGCACCATCATGATGAACAGTTTAAAACGCATAGGTTATAGTTCGGTGATTCGATTCAGCGGATTTGCATCCAGAGAGTAATGAAATCGGCGTTGTTGGCAAGGATTGAGGAAATGTTCAAAAAATCTCGAGGAGTTCCTCCAAAGGACGCGTCTTGCCCTCGGCAAATTCCTGGCGGGCCTGCTGCGCTAGTCGAACCAGCTTTCCCGATTTTGCGTCCGCTGCCATTTCCTGATCCCACCTGCGATTGCGTTCTGCGTCGAACCACTCCGCGAGTTTCCAGAATTCGTCGCGGGAGAAAGTTGAAATCTCAGCCTGGATTTCCGCCAGCGTTTTCACCGTTGGATTATGACTGCAACCGCTTCGTATTTTAAACATACCGGCACAGCCTTGGGAAAGGCGTGCCAGTACCAAAGCTTGGATGAGTAATATTATGTGGGGTTCAAGACGCTACAAACTCAATGAAACTCAGTGAGGCGCGGCAGGCTGGCCGAGCTTCGAGCCTCGACAATGCGCATTTGGTGGTGATCTTATGCCCGTCAGCGCCGAACCGACTCAGATCCGGCCCAAGGCGGCGGCGGGGCCGTGAATTCCGTTCGCTTGCCTGTTAACGGATGCAGGAAGGAAATCCTTGAAGCGTGGAGACAAAGCGGGGGATCCGACAGAGTCAACGTTTGCGTGTCACCCACTTGAGTGTTCGGCAGATAGGCACTATCCCCGCAAAGCGGAAGTCCCATCTGCCAAAGATGAATGCGGATTTGGTTCGTTCGGCCTGTCAGGGGTTGGGCTTCGATCAAGGTGGTGCCATCGGCGTTTCGTTCCAAAACCCGAAATTTTGTGTGAGCTGAAAGTCCTGATTCCGCATCGACCGTTCGGGAGCCGATTTCGCCGGGTGCCGCGCTGATTGGAGCAGTGCACTCAAAAGCATCTTCGCGTGGCGATCCAACGACACGCGCCAGGTAAAATTTTTGCACGTCGCCTCTCTCGAACTGCGGTTGCAATCTCGAAGCAAAATGGCGGGTGCGAGTGACGAGAACGATGCCGGTGGTGTTCGCATCGAGCCGATGCGCGGGACGTGGTTTCTGCGGGTAATAAACCTGATTTAGAATATACTGGAGAGTATTCCGGTTGAAGCGACCGCCTGGATGCATCGGAAGCGGCGCGGGCTTGTTCAACACGATCAATGCCTCATCCTCATGCAGGATGGTGATATCACCGTTCACATCCGGTTCGACCAACGACGGCCTTTTGCGCAGGTAACGTTCTCCTGCCCGTACGCGCTGCGATGCAGTTACCGGCTGACGCTGGCCATTTAGCAGCAAGCCGCACAGACAAAAGTCTTCCCACTCGGTGCGCGCAACATGCGGAACAACTGTTCCCAGGAAATCGAGCAGGTTTTGGCCATCGCACTCTGTCGGAACGTTGATCGGACGAAAATTGTCATAAGGCTGACTACCAGGAAGCGGCGTGACAATTCGGTAAATCGAATCGTGGCGGCGTTTCAGGTTCTGGGCCAATTGCTGTTCGTTACTTTGGAAGCAATAGGAGCAGGACTTGCCCGCGATATAGCGCGGATCGCGCTGATCCTCCTCAGTCAAAGGAGTCAGGCATTGGAAGCATTGAGTGGAGTCCGTTTCCTGCAGGGAAGGATCCACACCGACTCTCTGATCAAAGACAAAGCATTCACCATCGTAGTGCGCGCCACCGCATTCCTCGAAATATTTCAAAATGCCGCCTTCCAACTGAAAAATATTTTGGAAGCCTTCGCGTTCCATGAAAGGACCGGCTTTTTCGCAACGGATTCCCCCGGTGCAAAACATGACAATCGGCTGAGACTTCAATTCCGAGGGTAGCTTTTGGACTGCCTCTGGAAAATCGCGGAAATGATCGATACGCATGGGCAACGCATTTTTGAACGTGCCGAGCTTCACTTCGTAGTCGTTGCGCGTGTCCAGGAGCGTGACCGGACGGCCTTCGTCGAGCCATTGCTTGAGGGTGTGTGGCGATAATTTGGGCGAGGTGCGGCGCGCCGGATCGATGCCGGGAACGCCGAAAGCGATGATCTCTTTCTTGATGCGAACAAGCATCCGGTTAAATGGTTGGTCCTCACTTTCGCTCATTTTAACCTCGAGCGCCTCCAAACCGGTCCACGACCGCAATTCGCCGAGCAGGGCATCAATTTTTTCCGGAGAGCCGGAGACGAACAAATTAATTCCTTCCGGACTTAAAAGAATTGTTCCCTTTAGACCGTGACAAAGCAAAAGCAGACGCGCGCGGCGGTCCCTTAAATTATCCAACGCTGCAAACTTGTAACCGGCAATATTACTAACCATGGTCTTCAAAGCGGACTGAGCATAGCTGAAATCAAGCGTACTGCTAGTATCACAAAATGGTAGTTCGACGGCAGTTCGAACCAGCTTATTTGCTCACACAATCAACAAGTTGCCCGCTTTTTCCCTGAAATCGTTCTTAACGGCACGCGCCTTCAATTTTACGTACGGCGGCAGATAGCGGCTCCGTTCTGCAAATGCGGCGAGAGAAGGAATTCCGCCGTTAGGGCGTGGCTCGACCAAATCTTCGATGACAAATCCGGCTCGGCAAAGGCCACCCGCGATCTGCGTCCAGGTATGCAGGAATTCCAGAGTGTCAGCTTCCCGATGGAGCGATTCTGCGGTCGGAGGCAAAGGTCCCGACCGATTATACAGTTCCAGTATCTCGTAACCATTTCGGCCGGGGCTGATGCTGGCCTGCAGGCTGGCTGGTTGTTTATGCTGGCTGATGTATATCCCGCCAGGCCGGATCACGCGACGGACTTCGCGATAAACCGCTGAAATCTCAGGCACGTAACAGGTGCTCACGGGCTGCAACACCACATCGAAACTCGCATCTGCGGCTGGCAATGACTCCATCGACGCCTCGAGGCAAGTAACCTTCAACCCATGCTCCAGAGCCACTTTGCGATCGAGATTCAGCATTTCGCTGCTGATATCGACCACGGTCACTTCCGCGCCCGCCGCAGCCAGCATGGCGCTTTGCAATCCTCCGCCGCTGGCGAGACAAAGTACTTTCATTCCGCGAACCTTGCCCCCGAGCCACCCCTCCGGATCTAAAATGGGGAGCGGATCGCGCAGATCCTTCGGAAGAACGGACGCCGCGTGTCGTTTGCCTTTGCGGGCGCGGGCGTCCCAGGCATCTTTATTGCGCAAATAGATCGGATTTAGCGGGCTGCTCATGCAATTGGTAATGTGACATTCGAGACAATCCAGTGTAAACTCCGGAAATACGCTTGCCAAAGCGCCACCGCATCAGTTCAATTGCG
>JAQGOX010000265.1 GCA_028293365.1 Verrucomicrobiales bacterium
CAATCGATAAGGTTATCGCTAAAGTCGATGATCACGATCGGCTCAGGGCTGCTGATGGTAAAATGGAAAACACCCTCGCCGGTTTGCCTGGGTACAATCAAAACAGGCGGTTGACGCTCTGATGTCACCTCGATTGTGAATGAATGTTCTTCGGCGAACGGAGAAGTCGCGAATGAATTGTCAATGGCCTGGACGCTCCAGTAATAAACTCCTGGAGCTAGATTTTGCAGGCGACTGGTTAAGCGCTCACCGGCGTTGCCCAATGAGGTCAATCGACGTTTACCGGTGACTGGATCGGCTTGGGCGCTCATTACATCCTGACTTGCGGGTGTGCGACCCGCTCGGATGTTGTAGCTGAGTCCATTCGTTTGGTCAGGATCCACTGCCGCCGCCCAGGAAAGAATCGCTGTGTCGCCGTGGAGGTCCGAAATAAGATTTGTCGGCGTGGCAGGATCTGTATTTGTGCCTCCTAAATTGTTTAGAAAACGTGAGACGAAGAAAATAGTGTTTCCCAATTTGCCGCTCTTGGCTCCGGCTAACAGAAAATCGAGAGTTCCATCCTGATCGAAGTCTCCAAGCGTGGGCGATGCGGTGCCGACCTTCGGAAGATTTGCTCCCGCATCAAGAAATCCATTTCCGCTGTTTGTAAAAACTCCGGAACCGGCCGATCCAAGCATAAGTATATCCAGCCTTCCATCTTTGTTAAAATCGCCCCATGCCCCGATCCGGCCAGATGCAATCGCCGGAGGTATTTCGATTGGAGAAAAACCATTCGTTCCAGCGTTCCTAAAAACCATCGATCCTTGAGCATTCGCGGTGACCCCGGTCAGCAAAAGATCGAGCAAACCGTCATTATCGAAGTCGCCCCAACTGATCGAACCAGAGTAAAACCCGGGCAACCCGGCGGAAACGTTCACGAAATTTCCGCTGCCCAGATTACGAAACAAAAACGTGGTCCCAGCCGGTTCAGATGTTGTTTTTCCGGAAATGATTAAATCGGTAAATCCATCGTTATCGTAATCAGCCCAGGCGGCAGTGCCGGAAAAAACGCCGGGGAATTCGATCCCGGAATCCACAAAGAGATCGTTTCCCTCATTTCGGTAAAGACGGGCCGTTGGAGACCCGGTGCTGTCACCGCCGCACGCAAAGAGATCGAGATCTCCGTCGTTATCATAGTCGCCCCAGGCAAATGCGCCTTCGGGTCCTGTCTGATATCCGAATTGGATAAACAGAGTTTCGATCCTTTTAAAACCGGCAGCGCCATCATTTCGGAATAGGAACGTTTTAGATAATGAAGTTGAGTGACCTGCCGCTACAAAATCGAGGTCACCATCCCCATCGTAGTCCCCCCAGGCGGCGGTTCGCGGAGTAAAATCGGCGAATAGGTTCGTTTCTGGAAGAAATCCATGCAAATCGAGGTTTTGAAAAAGATGATTTCGCTCGGCAATCGTTTCGATTCCCGGGAGGAGGAAGTCCAGCAAACCATCATTGTTAAAATCCGCGCCTGAAATCGAAGCAAAACTTAGTGATTCGACGCCAGTTGGCGTGTCAGAAAACGGTTCGTAACTGCGCGTTGTAAAGCTCCGATCTTCTCCGAGAGCAATGCCGAAGGAATTCACCGCTACTGCTCTGTAATGATACAAGGTTAGAGGTTGTAAATGCAGGGCGCGCAACGAGACGGTCGTATTCACAGAGGAGGATTCAATAGACGATGAGAGGGTGCGAAAGCCGTAATTCGTCCTGAGCCCGAATTCAAAGAACACGTCAGAATCTGCGCCGTTGGCGCTAACAACTGCATTTAGGGTGACCCGTGTTGCAGATTCAGCGTTGGTGGAACCAGTGAAGACAAGCGGAATTCCAGGTCCAACAACGAATGCGATTTCGTCCGAAAATGCGGAGCCTTGATACGAATTATCAATGGCTTGAACCGCGGCGTAATATTGCCCCTCGGGCAACCGGGCCAGCGTCCAATCCAACCGCTCCCCGGCGTTTCCCGCACCCAACAAGAGCCGAGATCCATTCGTAAGGGCCATGGGGGAAACGATATCTCCAGCGCCCGGAACAGTTCCCACGCGAAGATTGTAAGTCAGGCCGCTTTCCTGGTTCAAATCGTGCGACGCATCCCAGGAGAATGTGGCCGCATTATTCGTAGAGAACACGCGGAGGTTCTGGGCCGCACTGGGAGCCGTATTGGTTCCGGCAGCATTGTTCCGATAAATATTTATTGCCGTCGCGCTTGTAAGGACATCCACCCTCCCGTCGTTGTCAAAATCACCGATCGCTGTCGATCTGGACGCAGTACTTGCGAAGGCAGATGGAAGTTTATGAAAAGTGTTTTGCCCCAGATTCAAGTAGATTGCTTGAACGCCGCTGCCCGAGAGATTCTGGCCAGACAGAAGCAAATCAAGTTTCCCATCGTTGTTAAAATCGCACCAAATCACTGTTCCATTCGCCAATGCTGGCAGGTCGAGTGCAAGTTTTGAAAACGAACCCGCATTATTTAGATAGACCGCCGCAAAACCCTGGGAGGAGTTGGTCATTCCGCAAACCGCGAGATCCAGGTCACCGTCGCCATCAATATCTCCCCACGCAATGCTCGTGCGCGTGAGTCCGGGAATAGGAGTCGCCACTGTAGAAAAGTTGTAGTGCCCATCATTGTGGTAAAGGATGAATATCGGAGGCCGCGACGAATTCGTCTGGCCGCTCACCACAAAATCCGTATTTCCATCAGAATCGTAGTCAGCAAACGACACTGCTCCGGAACTGACTTGCGGGAGAAGGATCGGTACACGCGTAAAATTGCCGTCGATATCGTTATGAAATAAAGCGGTCATTGATGGCCCGAACCGGAGCAAACCAAAGATACCAGAAATCAAAAGGTCAGATCGCCCGTCATTGTCAACATCTCCCCAGGCGAGAGCAGCGCCGTCCCCCACCCCGAAAACTCCAGGTAACGGAGATAGATTCGTGGTATTTGCATTTAAACCCACAAGAGAATTGACCTGATTCGAATTCTCGCCCGCAATAATCAGGTCAAGCCTTCCATTCCTGTCCTCATCGAATAGATCAATCCAGGTAGGAATTACAAACTTTGTCGAGGAGACTTTGCTGAATCTGAAATCGGAGTCGTTCCGAAAAAGAGCGAAAGGACTTAATACATCCAAAAAACCATTTCCGTCCGTATCTCCAACGCGAACTCCATTCAAACCACCCGATTCACCATTGAATTGTTTAACCAAAGTGAAGCTTTCAATTGTTAACGTGAATTGAGCAGTTGCAGTCGCGCCACCTGGATCAGTAACGGTCACGTTGACAACTGTTGCTCCGATTCGGTCGGGCGCGGGCAAAATCAGGAGATTCCGCTCATTTCCGGTTCCGGTCACCTGAATGTTATCCGCTGGGAGCAGAATTGTGTTGGTCGAACCCACCGTAATGGTCAGGTCCTCCGCCGCAGTCTCCGGATCGCTGATCGTGAACGGGACCTTAGGAATTGGATCGCCGGGAGCAATGACGAGATTTGCGAATGGCGAAATCGACGGCGCTCTATTTTCAGCGCCGGGTGAAGGCACTAGAAGAAAGCAACAGACCAGGAGTTGAACACAAAGAGCGACGCTATATTGGGATCGAGCACGAGACATTGGTAAATAATGCAGTATCTATTTATATGCTTTGAAATGCTGCATTAGCACAAACAAAAAATGATTCGAGCGGAATCAAGGTCGTTCAGTTCAACCCAATCCGATCCTGTTCGTTGGTATGGATTGTGCTGATTTTCGGCATATGACCCAAAGCGATTCCAAGGTCAGGGTTTCCGAAATTTGTGGCGTTGTCTCCACGCACTCTCTGCTAAAATCACTCCTCGCCTTCACATTGTTAGGCTCGAACTTGTTTCCGCCGCCCGTCGTCGCAGCCTGTGTTGCACTGCCTGAAATTGCAGCCAACAACGCTGTAGTGAAGATTCTTTATCCACTGCCCAATGGGGAGGTTATAGTAGCCGGTTCGTTTGCCGAAATTGCCGGCAAGTCCCAGACTAACCTCGCGAGACTAACGGCTGCGGGTGATTTGGATGAATCGTTTCGGCCGGTTACGTCTGACGCGATTCAATTTCTAGTGCCCGATAAACAAGGTCGCGTCATTGTCAGCCAGGGTGAAGGAACCGAACTTATTGCTTTTCGACCCGATGGTTCCCTGGACCCAACCTATAAAACGGAGGGCCGGTCTTATTCTTCCCTGGCAGTTGACTCACAAAACCGTGTTTTGGCTTTCATTTCTCAGGGAGAATCAGGATTCATCCTGCGCCTGCTTGGCAATGGCAGACGTGATCCCGATTTTAACATTGTTTCATCTACCAATGAGGATCTATCCAGTTTTGTTTTGCTTCCCAACGATGAGATCGTTTTCACGCTGTATGACGCAGAGCAATTCAAGACCACTATCTATAAATCGGATCAGAACGGCAGGGTGGTGGCCGGATTTCGATCGTGGTCACTGACTGGATTGCATCGATTAATCGGACGAAGAGGGACTGAATTATTGTACTTAGCTGATTCCAGGGATACTCCTTTCTCGGTCGGAGAATTTGGTATCGATGGAACGTTGCTTCGCGAATTTAGTTGGCCGAGCCGGTCCGTGGCAGCGTTTGCCGCAGATCCCAATGGCATCCCTTACTTCCTCGCCAAAGATGAAGGGAAGATTGCTTCGTTTGATAAAGTCATCGGAATACCTCTCTCCTCCGCATTTGGAGTGCTCAGTTCAAATCACTTTTTACTATTTTCGAATCAGCCGCAATTGGGTGCCACAATATTTCGGATAAACTCAACCGGCGAGGTGGAACAAAAAATCCAGGTCTTCCAATCCGGAAGTCCTTATGTGAACAGTCGTCCGTCCGCGATCGGTGGTCTGCTTCTCGTGGGCTCTTTTGAGAGAGTCGCCCAGGTGGATCGTTTTCATCTCGCGAGATTGCAAAGCGACTTCTCCCTGGATCACTCGTTTAATCCGGACAAAATCGCCACAAACTTTCTTCAGATTGGGACTTTCGAGTTTTTGGATGGTGGTGTGGGCCTGGTTGACGCCTCCCAAGTCGCGACAAATCCTGTCGGAAACCGTATTCTACGCCTCCTTCCCGCTGGCGAGTTGGATGCTGCTTATCTTACCCCGCCAGCGGTTGTCGCGACGAATCTGAATGGTCAACCACTGCTGCTTACTTTGCCAAATAATGAAATTATCTTCGCGGGTTCGGCCACATCGACGGTTTCAAATCCGCTCAACAGCCTCGTCCATCTTGGGCAGAGCGGGCAGCTTGTTTCGACGGTTCCAGTATTTGATCCGTGGGCCGCTCCAGGAGCGCGGTTTAGCGGCCTGGCAAAGTATGGTGCCAACCAGTTTCTCGTCGGACTCTACATTTCTAATGC
>JAQGOX010000276.1 GCA_028293365.1 Verrucomicrobiales bacterium
CGGGAACAAGGAGTGAGATAGTTTCTTTCGCGTTCCCCAGATGACCGGAGAATGGCCCGGTGAGTGGAACATCCGTAGAGAGGCCGTATTTGTTTCGAAATGCTGATGCCTTAACCAGGTTGGTGGCAGGGTCAAAACCTACCACGATCAGATAACTTTTACCTGCCAGCGGCGTGTTGGTCGGAAAGGTGAATTCCACCCCGCCTGTGATTTTCCAACTGTTCGTTGGCACATTCGGATTGAACAAGGGAACGGATTGATCGGTTCGATTCCAAAGTTCGATATATTCATCTTCTGTATCATTCCAGAGCGCTCCGTTCAGCGATAGATCGGCGGGATGATACATGATCTCGCTGAGGATCACCGGGGGAACCAGAGGCCGTGCGTTCGTCGCCGCAAACGTAGTAACGCTTTGAGCCACGAAATGTTCGGAGCCGATCGAGTCAACAAATCGGCCAAAGGAGACTCCTTCGTTCTGCGGACCAAATGAATAACCGTGTACATACCCGCTCAGGTTCGTGCCTGCATCTCCGGAAAAGAGGTAAATACTCTCACCAAGAGAACTAAAGCCAAAAGATGTGGTGTTATTCGTGGTGAAATCACTGCTGTCCAGCGTAAAGAAGCCACCGGGTCCGATCACGGTGCCTTCACGGATTCGATATTTTTTCGGGTGGTTGAAATCGTCCGTGAGAAACCATCCTCCGACCGACGCCGCAGTCGGGGAAAGATTCTGCAGTTCCACTACATCCGGTGAACCGGGCGGCGCGTGGCTTAATAATTCATTAACGACGACGGTGGGGAATGCAGGGGTTGCTTTTTCTGCAACGCCTGGCGTGCCGCCAAATGAACTGCTTGCATGCCACTCCAATGAGTCCGTCGAAAGTTGCGCGGAGACGTTTTCATCTACAAGAACGAGTGAAAACCCGGCGCCGTCGGTAATCGGCAAGAAGGTGTCCTGGTAAGTAAAATCGAGGACAATATCGCCGAACCTGCTGACGAGCGTTAAGCGTTCCCCATGATTGTCAAGGTTACCAATGTATTCCCCTGTTACAGGGAGACCGTAGCCATAACGCGATTCGAATGCCGCCCGATTTTTTACCAGCAGAAATCGCTGATGGGAACCAACGGTATAGAGCGGAAAGGTGAACTCGATGCCCCTGGTGAAGTGGTAACCCGTTAACTCGATGGCATTATCGCCACTATTATTGAATTCAAAAAACTCAAAATCGTCTTCGGTGTAAAGGCTTCCTGGGGGAGGTGGGGGAGGATGGTACATCAACTCTGTTATGATGAGAGGCGGAGTGGTGATAATGTAAGAGGCAGACACCGGTCCGCTCCATTTTGCGCCACTCTTTCCCCGCGCCGTCAGATGAGTATTGCTCCGGAGGGTGATCGGCCCGCCGTAGAGGAATGCATTTGTCGAGATGGAGCCGCCTGGTAATCGCGGGTCGGAACCATCAAGCGTATAATACAAAGGCCCTGTATTGGTGATGCTCAACAACGATCCTGGTGCCACTCGGCCGGAATTTAAGCCGAGTAAAGGGCTGCGCGGAAACTGAGAGTCAATCCACTTGTATCGTCCGGAAATCCAGGTTTTCATGGCGCTGATGATCCCGGCATAGGTTGTGGGAGTGGCGTAAAAACCGGGATTCGGCCAGATATAAGTTCCCAATCGTGGCCATTTCTTAAAATCACGCGCGGCGGCTTCATTCAGGATCCCGGCAAGTTCATCCACTCGAGCCAGAACATTTGACGGGGCAAAAACGTTGGTTCGCAATACGCTCCAGCGGTCGGTGATTTTCTGATTGAAATCGGGGTCGCCTGTAGTACCGAAAGTCGATGGAGTTCCAAACATCAAACGATGCAGCCAGATGTGCGAATTCTCATCGAGAGTTGAGTAGTACCAACCCGTGGTGTTAAAGCCGTCGGCATAATCCGCATTTCCAAAACTAAGGTTCCAATCCCAGATCGGTTCCATTTTCACTTTTCCATTTCGGTCTTTGCTGAAGTAATTGCTGAGGCGATAGCCGTCGATCTGCTTGCTGAATTCGACAATCCATTGGTAATCGATGAATGAATCGGCATCGATGAAGTTCGAATAGTGATTCGTGCCTTTGGCGCTGAGCCAGTTCGTGGCATACAGCGCCTTTTCGAATTGGATGAGATAATTTCGAATCCAGACGCGCTGTGCTGTCGTAATCGTTGCGGGCGTTGGTTCATGGATTTTAAGCGCCTGAGGAGAAAATCCATTTCCGCCGACGGTGCTGAAATTCAAATCACCGGCGCTATCCTTGTCTTTCTTGAACATGTATCCGCCGCTGATGTCTGGCTCCGTTGTATCATAGGGAGTCAGCTTCGGAATCTCGACCCGATTGTTGTCCACTTTAATTTTCTCCAACAGAATATAAATACCAGCGTAGTCCCTGGGGTAATTGATCCGTCCGCCCATCGTATTAATGAATACCTCCACGAAGCGGCGTCGCACTGCGTAGTGGCCCATTTTTTCAAATAATTCCTGAGCGAGAAAATTCTGGATAAAGGGTTTGTCGGAATAGGGGTTATTCAGGATCCAATCGGCCCCTGCGGGCAGGCCGAAGAAGGAAGCATTAAGATCGGTGCGATACGGGTCCTGCAGTTCGACCCGATAAGGCTTTTTAGGGAAGCTGGCCGAAGTTTGACCGCGAACCCCCATTTCGCACTGCCCGAAATAATCAGGCGTACCCAGGGTGGAACTCCGTCCCCGAAAGGTGTCGATGGCGGCGACAGACGCGAAAGTTCGCAGTTGGCCCGCTGGAACGTGATTCGAGATGCTTCGGCCGCTAGTGCTGAAAATCATCAAGGGCAGGTTCGAGGTGAAACCGGCGACAGAGCTGTCTACCAGCATATAATTCCGAGCCGCAATCGGACTCGGCAAGCGGCCTGCCTGGTAGACCCTTGCCTTAACGGTGGTGCTCGTGGTCACTGTTAGAGGGCCGGTGTAAAGTGGCGACGTGGATGAGGGAGGCGTTCCATTGATTGTATAACGAATTTCTCCTGCCGGAGCAGAGAGAACAACTGAGATGGACGTATTGGTGAAGACGCCGCCGTCCTGGGAGAAACTGGGCTCAATGGCAATTCCCGGACCGCTGCTTGAATTCCTGGCGCGAGGGGTGGGCGTGCTGAAGTAGCCCATTAATGCCGGATCAATCACATCGCGCCCGTAGGAGATGTTTGATTGTTGGGCAGGATAAGCGGGCCTGAATTCTGAAACAGGAATCGCATCAGGACCGAACAAGCCCAGGTATCCGCCTTCTTTGCTTAACTTGAAATTTGTAT
>JAQGOX010000290.1 GCA_028293365.1 Verrucomicrobiales bacterium
ACCGCGGAGCGGTCACTAGATACATGGGAAGCGCTCCCGGACGGTCGAAGAACTCTCGGGATAACAGTTGCCATCTTCGAAGCCGATCAGGATTGCGGGCATGGTACCGATTAGCCAAACGTTGCAGGGCCCATTTCGTCCCTCGAAACAAAAT
The DNA here is from genome assembly GCA_028293365.1 of Verrucomicrobiales bacterium. GTDB lineage: Bacteria > Verrucomicrobiota > Verrucomicrobiia > Limisphaerales > SXQI01 > JAQGOX01. The sequence goes on from JAQGOX010000290.1 coordinate 155, forward strand.
GTAACTCGCGAATGCAAGCGGTATTTGGTACAGGACCGTTGGCGATATCCGTGCGGTTGCCATTACTCCAGGGACAAAGATCGCACGCGCGCGCTCCAAAGACCGACCAGCCTTCGAATCGTATCTTCACGATGGCGCGTAGTGGAATAACGAACGATCAAGGACCAACTGTCAGGCTGGGCACGCACGATGAAATCGAGCAAGTACTGGCGCTGATGTTCCGGAGCCTGAACGGAGTGCACCGTCTGGGAAATCAACTTGAACTCCATGTCTGAAGTCAGGAGAGGGCGCGGCTGATAATTGAGGCGGATAGCGGTCAACTTGTCCGCGGCGGGAAGCTTTCCGAGCACAGCTAAAGCGGCGTAAGTGGTTCCGTTTGACGGAATCTGTTCAAAGGCAGTTCGAAATGCCGTTACAACATTTGCGGATTCAAGCTCCGCTTTCTTCAAACGCAAGGGAATATCAATGGCAAAGCAGCCGATGGGGTCCTCCGTCCTACCGCTCCCGGCAACCCTCCCATGCAACCGATGACCGATAACAACGTCGGTCGAATCACCCCACTCCGCGATGACTTGATAAAGTGCAGCAGCGGCCACTGTAAACGAAGGAATGATCGGCAATTTCAAATATTCACCGACAAAACGCATTTCCAGTTCAGTTGAGAAGAGGGCCGGAGCAGTCGATTCCTCCATGGGAGGATTCGAATATGCATAGTTCTCGAGATGTTCGCGCCAGAAGGCCTCGTGCTCAGGACCGGCGCTCTCGACCAACTGATTCACGCGTTGAGAGTATAATTCCATTGCATGCTCGAAGGGAGCGGCTGAACTTGGAGCCAGGTATTGCATCAGCACTTCTTCGAACAAAACCGCGGAAGAAATTCCATCACCAATCAGATGGTGATAAACACAAACCATTTGATATTTGCCGGATCCAATGTCGACGATGCCGCACCGGATCAGTGGTGGTTCGTGAAGATTTATGGATCGGTGCAGGGCTGAAATTACTTCTTGAATTCCGAGCTCACGTTCCTCCGCGGAATTCCTGGAGAAATCACTCCACTCAACGGAAAAGGGTCGAAGAATCTCGCGCTGCTCAAGTTGCGCAAGGTCGATGCTAAAGCAGGTGCGAAACGTTGGGTGGCGAGCAATCACAGCCCTCCAGGCATTCTCAAAACGCTCTCGATCTAAAAGATGTACAGTCTCAAAAATAAAACGGTGTTCCAAATTCCAGATTGGATTTGCTCCATACGTCCGCAAAAACAATTCCTGCGCAGGCGCTAATTGTAATGATCGGAGATTTTCAATCGAATAACCGAGTTCGCGAGCCAGAGCGGCCGCTTCAGACGAAAGATTGGGCATAGTCGAAAGACGACTGCGCCAGCCTTCCGCCAGGGCTGGATCAATTTCCTGATGATCATTAAAATTTGGGTCGCCAATCGAAAGCGAAACCGGACGCAGCCCATCGGTCATCCGCTTGCCTTCATACGGACGGAGTAGAGCTGGTTCAAAGGGAATTTCAAGAAATGTGCAGATCTTACGACTCACAGTTTCCGGCGCCGCGACGAGATCTTCGTAGCGGATTTCCAGATAATTTGAAGGAGGCAGTTGATTACGTAAGGCACGCAAATTGCGGTTGATTCGGCACCAGACATCAGCCGCGGCCTGCCACGGATCAGCGGCATTTTGCTGGAAAAGTTTGTCAAATCGATTTCGGACATACGATTCCATCACCGCAAAGGGATGCCGGTAAAGAAATATGTACTTCGCATCCGGAAACCAGGCGTGACTCCGCTCGAGTACTTTTAGATCCTCAGCGTAAGAAGGGCTTTTATCGATCACTATGCGCTCACCCGCCAAACCTCGCAGAGTGTCGTAAATTTGAGGAGTTGAGAGCCCCTTTTGCTGCCACTCGTTGACCGTCGCAACGGCAAGGTTGGCGTCGCATTGCCGGAGTTCCATAATAGCCCGAGGCAGACCTTCGCTCAGGAACGGAGCCCGCGCGGATAGTAGTCGCGACCGTTCCTCCAATGTTGAAAATGGCAATAGATGCAATTCGGGAGGACAGAAAATGCCCGAATGACCAGCAAGCATTACGCGCAGCAAGGTCGATCCAGATCGAGGCGCGGATAGCACGAAAGCAAGCTGCTTTTTAGCGACGGACGGCGAATTCGATCCGCTATTGGAAACGAGCGGCGGGTTGACTTGAGATTCCAAATAGTCGAGCAAAGCGCCGAGTGAAGAGTTTAGTTGCGCTTCACTCGGATAGAATCGGACATTAAAGTTTTCCTGTATCTCTTTCATCAACTGCATGCCCATGATCGAATCAAACCCAATATCCTGAAGGTGCGTCGCCGGATGGATCTCCGATGCAGGCAAGCTCAGCAGTCGCGCAATGGAGTTAGTCACAAACGATCGAAGATCATCAGTGTTCGGAGCTGCGGCTACTTGTTGGGCAGAGAACGGTTCCAGTAAAGCCCCGTTGGTTACCTCACCACGAGAAATGAACCAGAAACTCTTCCGTTCAAACTCATACGTCGGCATTGGAATGCGATGGCAAGTCGAATTAACGCGAACCTTCTGCCAGGGAATCTCGGCTCCCCAAATCCAAAGTGCCGCGAGTTTTTCGAGGTGACCTGCGGTATACAGACTTTGGAAATAGCGAAGATCCTCCGGGCTTTGACCGATTCGAACCACGGGATTTTTTTCCACAGTGCGCCCGAGCAGATTCGAAGATCGTTTGTTTTCCAAGGCTCCCGAAATGCGTTGAAGCGCCTCCAAATGACTTGAAGCAACAAACGCAAAGCGGTGGTCCATCTGTTCGCGCCCTGTTTGGAGGGTGAAAGCGATATCGCTGAACGAAAACCCTTGGGATTCTGAATCTTCCAGCCACGACGAGAACTTTTTGAGCAGAGCCTCCAGCCGATCGCTCGTCCGAGCCGAAAACACGAAGAGTTCTGGTTGCGAGGTTGGTGATGGAACTGCCCTCGCCGATTCAAAAGATTCCAGGACTACGTGAGCATAGGTGCCGCCGAAACCAAATGAACTGACTCCTGCACGGAGCGGATTGTTGTCCACGCTTTCCCAGTTTTTAGACGCCGTATTGATGTAAAGCGGGCTCTCCTTCAATTGGATGAGCGGATTCAACTCCTTGAAATCCGGCATCGCGGGAATACAGTGATTCTTCATCGCTAGAATGGTTTTTATGACCCCGACAATCCCCGCCGCACTTTCTGTATGACCCAGGTGGGCTTTTGCGGAACCGACGGCGCAAAAGCCTTTCCCGTCGGTAAACTTTTTGAAGGCCAGCTTTATGCCCTGAATTTCAACCGGATCTCCGAGCTTTGT
>JAQGOX010000292.1 GCA_028293365.1 Verrucomicrobiales bacterium
AGGGCTGGTCGTATGATTCGGCGAAATTGCGACCGTTCAATTTAGAACGATCAGGAACGTCGCTCTTTGATCAGGTCCGGAATTATTCCTGTAATCGGTCCATATATCCAAATGCATTCATGAAAAAACGATTCCTCTTGAGCTTCTTGCTCGTGATATCCTCACTATTACTTTCAAGCAGCGTTTTCGCCGCCAAAGAAACAAATGCCGGAAAACCGGAATATTATGATCTGCGCGTTTACACGATAAAGACCGAAAAACAGCTAAAGTTAATCGATGATTATTGGGCGAAAGCCGCCATCCCGGCTCTGAAACGTTTGGGTTGCGGGCCGATTGGAGTCTTCACCGAACTTGACGCGCCGGAAATCAGCAAAGTTTACGTTTTAATTCCTTATCCAACCCTTGAAGCATTTGCGCAAGCTCCGGATCGACTGGCTGCCGATGCAGAGTATCAAAAGGCCGGCGCAGATTACCTTACCGCTCCGAAATCCGATCCCGCTTATGTCCGCTTCGAGAGCTCGTTACTTGTTGCGTTTGATGGAATGAAACACGCCGAAGTCCCGCAATCACCCAAGAGCGGCAAGCCCTGGGTGTTCGAGCTTCGCACGTACGAAAGCCACAGCGAAACCAAAGGCAACAGTAAAGTCAAAATGTTCAACAGCGGCGAGATTCCCCTGATGCACGAAGTCAATCTCGGCCCCGTATTCTTCGGTCAGGCGCTATCAGGCGGCCAACTGCCGAAATTGGTTTACATGGTCAGCGGCGAGAACAAGGAAGAGCATCAAAAACATTGGAAAGGCTTCTTCGATGCTCCTGTTTGGAAACAACTTATTGCCGACCAAAGTTACAACGGCAACGTTTCGAAAGTCGTTAGCACTTTCCTGAAACGCCTGGCATCGTCCCAGATTTAGTCTCGCACCTTAATCTCTACCGACTCAATTGCGCATTGGCCGGAGTTGCGGTACGGCCTCGGCAGGGGCTGAGCGAACCCTTTGCCGTCGATTGTTCGGCATCGAAACGTGTAATCTCCATTGGACAGGGGCGGCAGCAGCGCTGCCCAATGGATTTTTGCCAGACGCATCGGCCAGGATCGAGGCTTCCCGGTTTCTTCAAAACCCATGGTTTCAGCGGGAATCTTCCCGTTGGGCAAATCACCCCCCCACTGTTTTGGCGGTCCCAATATTTCGGCATCCACCCATTTCTCCGCAGATTGCGGAACGCTATTCAAGCGTATCGAAACCTGCACTTTCGATAATCCCTGCAGCCCCACCTGTGCGTAACCAGTCACCGGAATAGATTCACCCGATTTTACGCTCGCCGGTACAGAGATTGTCGCCGCAAAGGTCTTCAGCCAACTCTCTACATCGTTGTTGCCGTCAGCATAGGTATCATTCGCGTGAAACAGATTTGTCAGCACGACGTGCGTTAGCCATTTGACCGATTTGAAACCATAGCCCTCCGGCACAACCATTCGGACCGGCCCCCCGCGTTCGCTGGTGAGCCAGCTACCATTCAATTTGTAGCACAGGATAACAGGCGGCAGATCAAATGGATCTTCCAACACGCGATCGATCGGAAGCGAACTGCGAAACATTTGCTTCGGATCATCATTGTGAAATCCGTAATAAAAGACGCGACGCAAATTCTCGCGTGGCTGTGTCAGCAAAACAACTTCGCGAAGCGGCACCCCTTCCCAAATCCCCATTCCCAGGGGACAGCCGATATTCAGGCAGGTCATCACTTTCGCAAATCGCACCGCATGCTTGTCTGCAAGTTTCATGAGCGCGGGAAAGTCCAAAGCGGTGCCATCCTTTTGGGTTAACTGGGTGCGGAGGTTCGCTGGATTCTCCGGGTCCGAAATCACCTCAAGCCTCCAGGTCTCCCGTGTCAACCCAGCCGTCCGTTTTTCCGCATCGGGCAAGGAATGCGGCATTGGTTTCCCACGTGAGACATCGCGAAACTGATCTGGCGGTGTGAAGTATGGCTCTAAAGCATTGATCGCCCGGACTAATGCGGAATTGGTCAGATCCATTTCCGCAGCGAACGGTCGCAGCCTCCACGCCGCAAGGCCCAAAAAGCCGAACCGAAGAAAATATCGGCGCGTTAAATTCTGATGTGTGCAAAGAAAATCAGAAAGAGACTGGATCACGTGTACACACTAGACGTCCCCGTCGCAGCTTCCAACAGAAAACAGAAAATCGGACGACACAATGCAATCAAACTGCAAATGAAGACAATCCTCATTCCGAGCTTAAACTCCAGGCCCCTCCTCTCGCGCCCAAGTCTCACCGACGATTTTGCCACCCTGTTCGCGACGACTGTGTATTGATTGCCCGGAGTAACAGGAGCGCCGTTTCTCGCACGTTGGGTATAATGAATCAGGGCAGCGTGTCATGAGAGCTTGGAAGCAAAATCAATAATCACTCGAGTTTAAATGAACCTTAATTCGGCTGCATCGCGCGAGAATGTTCAATTGCGAACTGCAACGGACCACGACCTGGACCTTCTCTTCAAGATTTACGCGAGCACTCGGGAAGAGGAATTGAAGTTGGCGCCGTGGGACCAAAATCAATTAGCGCAGTTTCTTACAATGCAATTCAACGCTCAGCATCGCTTCTATCGGCAGACCTTCCCGAATGCGACCTTCGACATTGTTGTGAGTGATCGAACCGATTGCGGCCGAATGTATGTCCATCGGGCGGTGGACGAGATAAGAATTATCGACATCGCGCTTCTACCCAGATACCAGAATGTTGGAATCGGAAGTTTCCTGATCAGCAGAATTCTGAACGAAGCCAATGGTTCGCAGCGTGTCGTCCGAATCCACGTGGAAAAAACAAATCGGGCGCTTCGTCTCTACGAGCGGCTGGGGTTCGGGCGTATTGAAGACGAACAGATCTATTGGTTGATGGAATACACACCCGCGCGAAAAGGACCGTGAATTTCGCGCATCGCTGTCTCCCTGAAAGTTTTCTGAGTGGTGTCCCTCCCATGTCCGTCTATCCTACTTAAGATGTTTCGCATTTTCTACGTACTTGCCATTCTTTCCACTCAGACTGTTTTCGGTGCCATCGAGTTTTTTGTCGCGATTACTGGCAACGACGCTAATCCCGGGACTTTAGCCAAACCATTTGCAACGCTGGAACACGCCCGCGATGCGATTCGGCAACTTAGTCCGGCAGCTCGGTCGCGCAAAGAGGAGATCACCGTCTGGCTGCGTGGCGGAAACTACGTTCGGACTAATACTCTCGAATTCAGCGAGGCTGACTCGGGTACGGCGGCGTCACGAGTCATTTGGCGCTCTTACCATGACGAACCCGTGCGGCTCCTGGCCGGTCGCGCGCTCACTGGCTTCACACCCGTATCTGACCAGAACTTACTCTCTCGTCTCGACGAAAGAGCCCGTGGAAGGGTGCTTCAGCTCAATCTCCGTTTTCTCGGAATCACGGATTTTGGAGAAATGAAATCACGGGGTTTCAGTCGGCCAGGAACACCCGCCCATTGCGAACTATTCTTCAACCATCAACCCATGACTCTCGCCCGCTGGCCAAACCTGAGCGAATTTGCCAAAATCGCGGGCTACCCTGCAGCATCCGATCACGTAGATGAACACGGAGCAAACGTCGGTCAATTGCCAGGTGGCTTTATTTACGATGGAGACCGCCCGCGCAAATGGCAGGATACCAGCGAACTTTGGGTGCATGGATATTGGTCCTACGATTGGGCAAATTCGTATGAAAAAGTGGCGAACCTCGATCTTGACCAGCATCTCATCAAAACGCGGTCTCCCTACGGGCTCTACGGTTTCCGCAAAAATCAGCGTTTCTACTTCCTGAACGTCCTGGAAGAGCTAGATCAACCGGGCGAATGGTTCCTCGAACGCAAAACAGGCATCCTCTACTTTTGGCCTCCTTCTCCAGTCGATACCAAAGCCGGCTCGTCGCAACCCGAAATTCTCCTCTCCCTGTTGGCACAGCCCCTCATTAGAATGACCTCCGCGTCGAACATCACCGTTCAGGGCCTGGTCCTCGAAGCGACGCGTGCTGACGCGGTATCAATTCGCGGCGGCGCGCACGATCGAATTACTGAATGCGTCATCCGCAACGTCGGCGACACCGGAATCGTAATCGATGGCGGCTTCGATCACGGTGTAATTGCCTGCGATTTATTCGACACCGGCGACGGCGGAGTTTCCCTAACCGGCGGCGACCGCCAGACGCTAAGTCCTGGGGGACACTTCGTTGAAAACAGTCATTTTCAGCGCCTGGGTCGATGGTCCAAATGCTATGTTCCCGCAATTGCGATGACCGGCGCCGGCCTGCGCGCTTCAAATAATCTCATCCACGATCTTCCACACTGTGCCATTCTTTTCTGGGGCAATGACCACTTGATTGAATTCAACGAAATCCATCACATCGCGCTCGAAACCGGCGATGTCGGAGCCATCTACACAGGCCGCGATTACACCTTTCGCGGAAACAAAATACGGAACAACTTCATCCATCACACCGGCGGTGTCGGGATGGGTTCCATGGGCGTTTACATGGATGACTGCGTCAGTGGCACTGAAGTTTTCGGCAATATCTTCTACAAAGTTCACTGGGCCATGTTCATTGGGGGCGGCCGTGATCATCACGTTGAAAACAATCTGTTTGTAGATTGTGATCCGGCTGTGCGCGTGGATGGCCGAGGCCTCGACAAATCCCCCGTATGGCATGAGATGGTGAACGATACGATGCGCAAAGACCTTACCCAAATTCCCCTGCCACTCTATCGAGAACGCTATCCGGCAATGAAATCACTCGACCCGTACTACGGCCCTCCCGAAGGCCCCGCTGTCACTGGCAGCGCGTTTAAAGGTGTCCCGCCCGAGGGCAACTTCATCGTTCGCAATATCTGCGCCGGCAAATGGCTCGACATCGGGTGGAATGCCGGAATCGAAATGCTTCACGTCGAAAACAATCTCACAAACGCCCACTCGAGCCTTGCGTTTTCTCCAAGCGACCAATCACCTGTCACGGACTTCGCAATTAAAGCGGATTCCAGCGCCTGGTCTCTCGGATTCAAACGTATTCCTGTCGACCAAATTGGTCTCCAAAAGAACGA
>JAQGOX010000310.1 GCA_028293365.1 Verrucomicrobiales bacterium
AACTGACAACAACGTCTTACTGTGGGGAGACCCTTTCTCTCAACTGCCTTTAATGTTTATCAGTCCTCACTTTTTACACTCGAAATGCAGTATTGAGAAGGAGCAATGACTCCTCATAGGCTTTTAGCAACGCCCGGCGGCTTTTCCTTCCCCTCGTTACCCAGGCAAAAAAATCACTCAATAAGGCGACAGCTTGACATTGGTCCGTATAGATACAAAATGTATATATGACGACGGCAAAAACATTTCAGCATGGCGGGAGCCAGGCGGTTCGCTTGCCGAAAGCTTTCCGTTTCGAAGGCACTGAGGTTTTGATCGAAAAACACGGCAGCGATGTTCTTCTCAAACCGGTGCCAATCCCGAAATTTCGCTCGTTTACCGAAATCGCTCATTACCTGGCCGAAAAATTCCCTGATCCGAAAGGTTTTCCGGAACCGCCTTCCCGGCCGAAGGTTCACGAGCGGCCTATCCCGGAGTTTTAGCCACCCTGCTGCGTGAATTCATCCTTTCTCCTTGATTCCAGCGTCTGTACCGCCGTGCTCCGTAATCGTGCCGGGCTCCAAAAGTTGCCTGATCCAGCCCTGACGGGAATTCCCGTCATCGTCGCAGCCGAACTCTGGACCGGAGTGAAGAAAAATCTGGAGACCCATCCTCATCACGCTGGTCGACTCGAAGCCTTCTTGAGTCTCTTCCCGCTTGCCGACTTCAACCTGGACGCCGCCCTTCATTACGCCGAGATCCGTGCTGTGTTGGAGGCGACCGGTCAGACCCTTGGACCCCTCGACCTCCTCATCGCCGCGCAGGCTCGCAGCCTCGGCGCAACCCTCGTCACCGCAAACGCTGCTGAATTCAGGCGCGTCAAAGGGCTCAAAATCCAAGTTTGGAAATAATCCTTCGCCTCTGGATCTGTGAGTTTTTGGGTCAAAGAGGTTCGGTTTAATTTAAGTGGGGCGACCTTAATTTATCGTGACATGACTCAATCAGACTTAAAATCAAAATGACAATTCCTGAAATCCTGGAGCAGTTGAACTTCAAATCTGGAAAATTTCCGAGGGAAGCAATGCAGGCCGCAATTGCCCATCGCGAAGAAATTATCCCCGAGTTCTTGCGCGAGTTTGAAGCGATCGCGGCGGATGGGCAGAATATTGCCCGGAGCCGCGAGAGTACGCTGCTGACCGCTGCGGTATATTTACTTGCGCAATTTCGCGAAACCCGAGCATTCAAGCCGTTGGTCCGGATGATCTCACTTCCCGAAGAGATTCCTTTCGATCTGCTTGGGGACACAATCCATGAAGGTCTTGATCGTCTTCTTGGCACTCTTTACGACGGCGATCTTCAATCGCTTGAACGATTGATTGAATCCGACGAAACCAATGATTACGTGCGTTCGGCCGCGTTGGATTCGTTTATAGTCCTCGAACGGTCCGGACAAATGCCCAGAGAAACGGTCGTGGATTATTACCGCAAACTTTTTCGCGGGCGGCTCAAGCGCGAATTCTCTCATGTGTGGAATGGTTTGGTTAGCAGTTGTGTTGACCTGCCAGCCCCTGAGTTGCTTGAAGAAATACGGGAAGCATATAAAGACGAACTGGTGGAATGGGGATTCGGTGGACTTAAAGAAACCGAGCTGGAGTTACAGCAATTGCCTGATGAACTGCGAATGCAGCAGGAAAATAAATTCGCCCTGATTACCGATGCCATTTCCGAGATGGAATGGTGGGCTTGTTTTCACACGGAGCCGCGGCGCAAAATCAAAATTCCGAATCTGCCAAAAACGAATTGGATTCCCCGACACAACCCATCTTCTCCTGGAGCAAAACGCGAATCCCCTAAAATCAGCCGGAACGATCCCTGTCCCTGCGGCAGCGGCCAGAAATACAAAAAATGCTGCCTCGGCAAATCGTAATTTCTTACAAACCGATCACTTTCAAATCAGGCGCTACGTGCTTGAAATGACTTACGTTCAACACGGCATCTGGCTTTCAATTTCTTTTACAAGTCGCGATGTAATAGAGCCGCTCTCAACTCCAATCACGGGAAGTCCATCATCGCCGGTCACCACGGTGAAATGCGTGCCGAAAGTTTGCTGCTTGGTGAGCAGGTAGTTGCCCCATGTTAGGCGCTCCAATTCGAACGTATCGCCTGCTGCGAGGTGGTCGGCGCGCCGGATTTCATCCGGAATGCCTATCTGGCCGCCGCTATTGAGTGTCGTTTTCATGGATTTCTTTTACTCGTGCCGAGATCTTTCGACAAGCGGCAGTTCGGCGGCGGCGCCATGGTTTGTGCAGCCGGTTTTTGTTTTTTTGCCCGTTTCGTGGTTTTTCGTGGGCTTATTTGCGAATCCATAGTTTGATTGCTTGTGATCGAAGGCATTACATGGACTGCTTAGATTAATGATTGCTAGAGTGATATTCCTGAAATAGTGTTGTTTTTGGCTTGCGGCATTCCGCCAGAGTTGCTATACGACTCCCTGTTAGCGCCAGTTCTTTGACATTTGAATCGAAATCAAGCGTGGGCTTCATTGGAAGCGAAACCTTCGCCTGCCTCTTCTCGACATAAAAGTCGAGGCAGGGCAGTCGAAGGCTTGGCAGTGGACCCAACGCATTTTGAGTTGAATTTGCATCCTATGGGATTGAGATGGCGATAAAGTTGCTGCAAGGAGGCCTTCCGGTGATAGCAGCGCCATTTCTCATCCGGTAAATTCGGCTTTGTATACGATTTTATACGAATTTATACGATTTTAACGGGTTCAGCTTGGGGGGGGGAGGGGGCAGAACTCTCCAGTGGGCGAAGGCGGATCAGTCAGTCAGAAACACGATAGAACACAACCGCCAGACGGTAGGTTACGATCCAGCACATGAAAAAGGATAAACCCCAACAAAGAACGATAACACGCTAAAGACCAATACAGTTGTTTCCTCGGTGCCGGCGCCGTTGCTGGGCTCTAGCGCGCCAGAAGGTCAAAGAAGCGTACTCGAATTGGTTTTTCACCGACCGAACTCCACGGCCTCCCTGCTTCCCCCTGAAAACATCCCATCGCGCGCAAACTCGAGCATCGCTGGCTCGGATTGGGCGAATTCTGTTTTGTTCCCGAGGCACGTGGTCCCGGTGTTTCGGAGGTCAATCGACACAAGGTGGACACGAAAAACACGATTCGTACACGATTTTCCTACGGTGAAAAACACGATGTTATTCCAATGATTCGCTCAGTTGCAGCAAAAAAACACGAAATAAAAAAATAAAATAAAATGGACTAATCGGCTATCAAATGTCGTTCCACTTTCCATTCATTCGCGAAGCTTTTGAGAATTTAAATGCGGAAATCGGAGGCGCTGAATAGGAAATTAGGTTTCGATACCTGTGGCAAAGGAGTGGGGAGATTTCCCGCGCGATTTTTGACATGTGGAGGGATGGTGTTTTGGTCCTGCCATTCTGGTGGCACTTCGCTGAAAAATGCGAAAGCTAAAAGCTTGCTGAGGGGCTCCGTTTCTGTGCTACTCTGGCACTTCAATGATCCCGGCATTTCGTTTTACGGCG
>JAQGOX010000320.1 GCA_028293365.1 Verrucomicrobiales bacterium
TACGCTGCTCTCAAGACCAATGGCAGTGCCCCGGGAACTTTCCGGGGAAAAACCGTTTTTGTCGGCGAATTGCCACCATTGACCGCGATGCCGGGAGCGCTGAAGGAGGAATACCGAACGCCTTATACTTTCTGGACGAAGCGTTTTTCTTCCGGGGTGGAGATTCAAGCGACCATGTTTCTGAACTTGATTCGGAACGATTGGCTAAGACACATATCCGGGTTTTCAGAATTCCTCATCGTCCTGATTGTGGGCGGCGCAGTGGGGTTCGGTTTGGCATCGTTAAGACCGGTGGCGGCCGCTGCAGCAGCAGCCGGCTCGGTATTGCTCATCACAGGCATCGCGATCTTCCTGTTTCGCAGACAACATATCTGGTTTGCCTGGCTTATCCCTGCCGTCGTGCAGACCCCCCTGGCGTTCGCCTGGTCGATTGCGTACAATTCCGTGAAACTCCACATCGAAAAGCGCTTGCTCTCACGCACCCTTGAACTCCATTTATCACCGCAACGGGTCACCCAAATCCTAAAACGACCCGACCTGCTGCGACCGGGAGCGGAAAAACAGGAAATCAGCATTCTATTCAGTGATATCGCCAACTTTTCAAAAGTAACCGCGCGCATGGACGCCGATGATCTTTTCCGCCTGCTCAATCGCTACTTCCAGGAATCGCTCTCCTGCATCCATGAAACAGACGGCACTGTGGTCAAACTGATCGGCGACGCGATCTTTGCCATCTGGAATGCGCCATTCCCGCAGGCGGACCAGCAAGCGCGAGCTTGCCGTGCCGCGATGCTGTTGCAGGCGCGACTGGTTCAATTCGACAGTGCGTCGCAGGCTTTGCCTCTGCGGACCCGGGTCGGATTGCATACTGGGATCGCTTGTGTCGGTAATGTCGGGAGTATCGAGCGATTCGATTACACCGCGATAGGCGACTCGGTGAACCTGGCTTCGCGGCTGGAAGGCCTAAACAAGATTCTCGGAACTAATGTTCTTGCGACCCGGGATATTCAAAAAACCGTTGAAAAGAGCTTTATCAGCCGTCGGGTGGGCTATTTCCGCTTTAAAGGGATGGATCGTATTGTCGAAGTGTTCGAAATGATTGGCGAACGCAAAGATGCGGTCGAAGACGAAGAATACTGCCGTATTTTCGAGAAAGCACTGCACCGTTTCCATCGCAAGGATTTCTCGGCTGCGGAAAGTGGATTTTCAGAAGTTTCCCAATTGCGACCGACCGACGGCCCCACCAAATTCTATCTTTCCAAGATTCGTGAATTTCAAGATTCTCCACGCCCTGATGATTGGGCTGGAGAAATTCTCCTGAGTTGAGAGCATAACGCCGATGAAAATCTGGTTGTGACCCCGTCTTTATTTCGCCAACGCAACGGCTCTTTTTTATGGCTGCTGATAGCAGCCGTCATTTTGGGCTTCGGACCAATTGCTGAAACTGCTGCAGCAGCCACCACAACTTCCGGGACACAATCCAGGTTGATAACAAGCGCCAGCGAACTTCTCGACCTTTCGAATGACGAGGCCAAAAAGGAATATCCTGTTGTTCTCCATGGTGTTATCACCTGTTTCGATCAATTCGCCGGACTTTGTTTTGTGTATGATGGGTCCGCCAGCGTTTACGTCTATGTCACGAGCCTGGTGGAACTGTCCGGCGGTGATGTCGTCGATATCACTGGGGTTTCAGGTTCCGGCCTTTTTTCACCGATTGCTCAGCGTGTAGTCGTGACACGAGTTGGGAGAACCAACCTTCCTCCTGCGAAACCAGTTACGCTCGACCAAATGGCCAGCGGCCGCGAAGATTGTCAATTTGTACAGGTGGAAGGCACAATCCAAAAAGAATGGACCGAAAACAACAACCGTTATCTGCAAATGGGTGGAGGTGATAGCGCACTGGAGATTTGCCTCCTGCAAGCGGATTCAGCGCCCAAGTCACTCGTCGATTCAAAGGTGCGGGTTCAGGGAGTAGCGATTGCGCGCAGACAGAACAAGACGAAGCCCGTGGAAACGCAGCTATTCGTTTCAAAATCTCAACAGATCCAAATACTCGAGCCTGGGGCGTCAGAACCTTTCAATTTGCCGGTTCTGCACAGCCTCAACCTGATGGATTATTCGCACCGGGGGCGGGCTGAGCACAAGATTCATGTTCGAGGCGCCGTCACAAGCCCGATTCTGGAGAAAACACTTTATATTCGTGATGAAACAGGTCCAATCAGGGTTGAATTGGACAAGGCCGACGTCGTTGTTTCTGCAGGTGATGTCGTCGATTGCGCGGGGTTTGTGGCGCTCCGATCTTCTTCCTGCATTATCATAGATGCGGAAATTAAACAGACAAATAAGCGTTTGGAGGTGAAGCCGGTACCAGTAACCTTCATGCAGGCGAACGACGGAAAGTTCGATAATGACCTGGTGCAGATGGGCGCTACCGTGATTAAGGTCGAATCGAGTTCACCGAATGTATGCGAAATCCTGCTCGACTCGGATCAGCACGCTTTCCGTGCATACCTGCCCATTTCCGAAAAATCATTGCAAGTTCGCGCCAGGTCGAAAATCGCAATAACTGGCATTTGCCGGGTGTCACAACCTGCATTGTTCGGGAGCGAGCGTTTTCGAATACTCGGCCGGGGAAAAAACGACCTCGAAATCCTGAGTGGGCCATCATTGTGGCAAGACAGTGGCAGCCCCTGGATGGTTGGTTTATCGATCGCAGCTCTAGCCGGGGTTGGGAGTGCTGTTTTTGCGCATCGTCGCGTGAAAAAGCAAGACGAAGCCGTGAAGAAAAGGGAGAAGACTTTAGCCGAAGTTGCCCGGGAGGAAGTCGCCCGCGAGATTGACTCGCGCAGGAAAATCGAACACGAATTGCTTTTGCGCGAACAGCAACTGAATGAATCAATTCAAGAGCGCGAGCGCATCGCGAGAGATCTGCACGATGGCTTGATCCAATCGATTTACGCCATCGGCCTGAACATTGAAGACTGCACTTGTGGCGTGCCTGACACCGCGCCGGAAGTCCGGACCTACCTCGGAAAAATCAAAGGAGACTTAAATCGGGTCATTGAAGACGTACGCAATTTTATTTTGGGAATCGAAAGCAGCACCGTCACGGGCAGTGAATTTAAGACCGCCCTCAAATCCATGGTTTTGACGATGACTGAGAGCCAGCGAGGGAAAGCCCGAATCGATGTGGATCGCCGGGCGGCCGAAGAACTCTCTCCAGATCAGGCCACCCAGTTACTGCATGTCGCTCGCGAAGCCATGACGAATTCTCTGCGCCATGCGGATGCTGGCCTGGTGGTTCTTTCCCTTCTGCGGCATGGTTCGCACATCCGCTTTGAGGTTAGAGACAACGGAAAAGGCTTTAACGCGAATCTCCCGGCTTCCGGCGGGCTGGGTCTGCGCAATATGGCCGCGCGTGCAGCCGAAATGGGGGCGTCTTACTCTTTAGTCTCCGAACCAGGGGTGGGCACACGAATCGTGCTCGACTTTCAACCTAAAAAAAGCGTTTCGTCTTCAACATGAGTATTCGAGTCTTAATCGTTGACGATCACGAAATGGTACGGGCGGGTCTACGCACTTTGCTTGGTCGATTTCCTTCCATTACTATTGTTGGAGACGCCGGATCAGTAGAAAGCGCTTTGAAGGAAGCGACGAACCTTAAACCAGACGTGGTCCTTCTCGATATTCGACTCGGCAGCCAAAGTGGGTTCGAAGTGTGTGCAGGGCTTGCGAAACTCGATCCTGCCCCGCGTGTTCTTGTTCTGACTTCATTTGCGGACGATGATGTGATTTTTCAGGCTATTCGCGCCGGAGTCGACGGATACGTACTGAAAGATATCGACTCGGCTGCATTGGTAAAAAGCATTGAAACAGTCGCCGCAGGGCAATCGATGCTTGATCCGAAGATAACGGCGCGCGTGCTTGGGAGGGTTCGAAACCCATCATCAGCCGAGCCATTAAATTCTTTGTCCCCGCAGGAACGCCGGGTGCTCGCCCTGGTGGCCCAAGGCAAAACGAATAAAGAAATCGGGATTGCCCTCGGATTGAGTGACAAAACCGTAAAAAACTATTTCGCGAATGTACTCGATAAGTTGAACGTGGGGCGCCGGTCGCAGGCGGCCGCGATTTTCGCCGGTAGCACGCGCTGAATTACCAACTGACAGAGCTCTGCGGCACTGCAATATCCTCAATCCAATCTACCTGTTAAAAAAAGGGACTCCTGCGTTCAACACCAGAGTAATCGACCAGTTACTGCGGCCAATTCATCGTAAACAGGCTTGCCTCGCTCTTTTCCATGGCAAAGGCAACGCCTTTCAAATGCGATGTCACACGCGCAGCCACATCATAGAGTTTATGGTCGGCTACCAAATCTTCGACGAGGAGAAGCCCAGCCGTCCGTGACAGCCAAATTCGCTCTGGCTCCGCCTGGTGGGCCTTGCAAAAAGCCGCAATGGCATCGCCAATTGCTGACTTTAATTCCCTTTTTTCCCGCTGGGAGCTCTCGTAATAGCGTTTTGCCATCGGCGATCAGTATATCAGGCTTACACCTAGGCGTCCATAGGTCAGCAGCCCTGAAAATGGCGTCAGGGTGGTTTACTCATCCCAAAACGTATTCATACTACTTATTTAAGTAATAAGTTATCATAATCAATAAGGCTTGGCGACAGAAACACGCTCAAATCACATCAGGTTGAAGCTCAATACATTACAATCTAAACCGTAAACCCGACTTGATAATCGCATTTTTGAGTATTGCATTACCTCACCCAGTATCCACCAAAAATTAAACATTCGATTAAACCCTTTTTCAAACCTTCCGATAAGTAGCTACGTGGCGGCTGGCGGCCTTAAAGGGCCAGCGAGGAAAATCGGTGAAGCCTCCTACAAGTTCACTACGCGACATGGATGTCGCGAAAACAAACCCCGCAAGGGGTGACTCATGGAAGGGTCGCAGTTATGGTCATTAATACAAATACGTCCGCAATCAACGGTGCTCGTCAATTGTCCGACTCGTCCGCGATGTTGAGCAAATCGCTCGCTCGCTTGTCCTCCGGTTCGAAAATCGCCTCTCCCGAGGATGATGCAGCAGGACTGGCT
>JAQGOX010000360.1 GCA_028293365.1 Verrucomicrobiales bacterium
GCCGCCAAAATGATCCCGTCAGGCGCGTGGTCAACGTGGCCGCGTGCCAGAAGCGTGATCGCACACTGATGGTTCGCCGAATCCGAATCGGAATGCAACCGATGATGCAGCGAGGAGGAAGCCGCGAAGAACTGAAGGACCAAAACCAATCCAAGCATCAGAACGGCTGCAAAAGACCTGTTTGCCGCTACTCCTGACAATCGAGCTGGTCGCTCAGTAATCACTCTCCTGCAATTAACTTCAGGTCTTATGCTTTTGCAAGTAATAAATAATGCAAGTCACTTGCATTATTTAGTCGCGATTGATATTCGAACCTCCATTAAGTTCGGGATTCGTCTGGGAATCGTTTGTAGTAAATACTCGCCTGGCCCGAGAGACTTCGCTTTTGAAAACCGTCGGCTCGAACCGCCAGCGACTTATTCGTCAAGCGTTTCGATTTGGAGAAAGCAGCCCCTTAAGCTGATTGCCGAGGAATACGAGGGCCAGAATGACTCCCAACAATGCAACGTCAGTCGGTCCGACAGGAAGATCGTATTTGTAAGCGAGAGCAAAACCGAAAAACGCTGTTAATAATCCAATTGTGGCGGAAATAATCGCAAACTGTCGCATGCTGCGGGAAATGCTGTGAGCCGCCAAGGCTGGAATGATCAGGAAGCCGAACGTCACGAGCGGACCAACGCTCAGCACTGCGACTGAGATTGTAATCCCAACGATCAGATAGAGGATGATATCCCAAAGCAGAACATTCTTTTTCAAGGTTATGGCCATCTCGCGGTCGAATGAGACGAGCAGAAGTTCCTTATGGAAAAAGAACAGAAGCAAGAGCACGACCGCAAAGGCCGAACCGCTGATGATTAAATCGCTATCGGAGACGGCAATAATCTCGCCTTTGAGGCGGTCGAGCAGACCATGTTCTCCGTAGGGGTTCTTCAGAAGTAAAAGAACACTCCAGGCGCCACCCAGCGCGTAAAGGGTTCCGATGCGCCCTTCAACAATTCCTTTTCCGCGCCGTTCCATAAAGGCGAGCAGAAGGATGGCTAGGATCGTCGCCGTAACGGAACCGGCCAAAGCCAGACCTTGTTCGCTTCCTTCAAAATGAGAAATCCCCAACCAGGTGTGGAGCGCGAAGGCAAAAGCAATTCCCAGTGAGGAAACCTGCGGCAGGGCGACCCCGGTGAAGATCCATCGGCGCATAATGACATAGGTGCCCACCAGGGGACACGCCAAGCCGACCAGGAGCCCAACATAAACCGAATTGCGTAGTAAAAATCCGGGGTCGAGGATTTCGCGAAATGTTTCCATTATGCTCCGGTTTCAATCTTAAGGACTTCCTCAATACGGTCGCGACTCAGCAAATCGGCAACCGGCCCCTGAAGCGCCTCCCCATTGTGCAGCCATATGACAGTTTGCGCATATCGGCGGACCACTGGCAGGTCATGGTTAACCATCAATATCGGGAGCCCCGCAGAATGTACGGTTTTTAGGACGTCCATTACCAGTTGCACCGCGCCAGCGTCCAATCCAGAAGTAGGTTCATCAAGAAGTAGAAAATCTGGTTTGGTCGCGAGTGCCCGCGCGATTAACACTCGCTGCTTTTGGCCTCCAGATAATTCTGAAAAACGGCGAGCCGCGAGATCGGAAGTACCCGTTTGCGCAAGGCATTCGCGAGCGCGTTGCTTTTCTGCTTTGGGAATTCGACGCCCGGCGCCAACCCGCCCACAAGCGGCCATCACAACAACCTCAAAGCTCGAAAGTAAGAAGGTTGTATCAAAAGCTTCCCTTTGCGGAACGTAGCCCAGAACCGGTTCGCGTCCCTGTATCGGTGAGAACCGAATTTTGCCCGCCAGTGGTGGGGTTATTCCCAAAATGGTTTTCAGCAGAGTTGATTTCCCAGAACCGTTCGGACCCAGAAGCGCGGTAAAAGACCGCATTTCCAGTTCGACATTTACACCGCTCAGTATGACCTTTCGGCCGTAGCCAACCGAAAGGTCAGTTAAAGTGAGGAAAGACTGATCGCTCATTCGGCTTTCAAACCAGAAAGGATCTCGCCGATATCGTAATCGAACAAGTCAAAGTACGTTTTGATTTTCTCATTGCCGCCCACCATACCGGGCGCAATGATCAGCTTTGCACCAATTGCTTGCGCAACATACTGCGGAGTTTTTCTGGGACGATTGGGTTCGATCACTACCAATTTGACCTTTTGCTCTTTCGCCATCGGGATCAGGCTGTTTATGTGGGTGGGTGACGGCTCCAATCCCGGCTTGGGTTCAAGTTGTCCGGCGATTTCGAGTCCAAAGCGTTGCGCGAAGTATTCGTAGGATTTGTGGTAGGTCACGATCCGGGTCCCCTTGTAGGGAGCCATCGTCTTAGTCCATATCGCCACCTTCTGCTCGAGTTGACTGTTAAAATCCTTGAGATTGGCACGGTAAAATGCCGCATTGGGAGCATCAAGCCGCGCAAAAGCTTCAGCGATATCTGAAGCGATGATTTTTCCATTCTCGGGATCGAGCCAATAATGCGGATTGCCTGCGGGATGAACATCTCCCATTGATCGGTCGATAGGTCCCGTCGGCAATTCCAGCAATTGAATGTGTCGAGAAAGCACCACGTGCCCCGGCGCGCCCGGCAGGATTTTGCTGTTGCGAGAATTATTTACGAGCGGCGGCAACCAGCCGATCTCTAGTTCGGCCCCTCCTTCGAGCAGCACATCTGC
Source organism: Verrucomicrobiales bacterium (assembly GCA_028293365.1). Lineage (GTDB taxonomy): Bacteria > Verrucomicrobiota > Verrucomicrobiia > Limisphaerales > SXQI01 > JAQGOX01. The sequence goes on from JAQGOX010000360.1 coordinate 2,717, forward strand.
CTTGTTTAGTAATTTGATAAAGCTCGGACGCGCATCGACGAAATGGGGGTCCTCGGTTCCGCGCGCGATACTCGTCACGTTGATTTTGTCGCGGCCGATAGCCTCGGCGATTGCCCCAAAGTCTGGCAGGGTGGCCACGACGTTTAGCTTTGCTGGCGCAGCGATGGAGTTCAAAATCCAAAAGGCCAGGACCGGAAGAATAGTTCGCAAATTCATGAAATTGTCTTCCGTGATTAAAATTTATGTGCTGCGTGCGATCCAAGCAGGAATTCAAACTGAAGCCAGACAGAGTGATCGACACCGATCAACTCGCGATCATCACAATTGTACTGTAATCGAATTTTTGAAAACTCGCTCGGATACCAGGTTAGGTTCGGCGAAATCCGCCAGCGATCTCCGCGCTCGATATCCCGGCCGAACAATTTCTCATATTCCGCAACTTTTCCGATTACATAATCCCCGCGGAGTGCCGCCACCCAACCTTTATGGAACCCGTACGCGACCTGACTGTAAAAGCCATAGTCTTTAATCGTTTCGTCCGGGACGAAATCCAAAGCTCCGTCTCCGTTCAAGTCAACGGTCGTTGAAGCTGCGGCCTGATAGCGGCGCAGCATTCCCTCAGACTGCCAGGTCACGAATGGAAATCCACCGTGCTGGCTGGGCGATTTCCATTTGTAAAAAAGGTCAACTCCGTAGATCTGAGTGTCTGAATGCTCGCCTGAACCGTTAGGCCCAAACGCAGCGGAGGTGCCCGCGACGATCGTCTGCGAATCAGTTAAGTCGAACGAAGCGACATAACGTGGAACAAAAAGCATATCTCCAAAGGACTTCACTCGGTCTTGCGCGTGCAAACGGTCGAAGGCGCTATTACCTCCGTAATCA
>JAQGOX010000361.1 GCA_028293365.1 Verrucomicrobiales bacterium
GCTTCAAATGGGCGGCTTGGCCGGCCAGTTCGCTGTTCAGCCGATTTAGCTGGTCCTCAGTTCGCTGCTTCTCTATGAGGTCGCTCATCAACTAGGAAAGTAATTGGACTGGACCCTCGTTCAACCACATAACTTATTTCGGCTTTAAACCGAATCTGCGTTGGGATACGGTTTGCCGGTTCAAAATATATCAGGAACATTGAGCACGTCACGGATTGAATCAGCGTTGCTTACAACGAGGGCAGCGTTGTTGGCTTTTCGCACCCCTGAAGTTGTTTGGAGTGGACAGCTTTCCGCGAGCGCCCTTTCAACCGCGACGGCGTTGGTGGCGCTGGCTCTTTCGGAAAAAAATCAAACTCTCGCTGACCCCAGGCGCGAGCGCCTGATTAAATCTGGCCTGACCTGGCTCGCTGCCCACATTAACGCGGATGGCGGATGGGGCGATACCGTCAACTGCCGAAGTAATTTAAGCACTACGACGCTGGTCTGGGCGGCATTTGGCGCATGGCCGGGAGGTGCGGCTTATTCCAGTACCATCAGCGCCGCCGAAAAATGGCTGGCCGGTAAGCTTGGAGGACTGGACCCGGAAAACCTGGCAGCAAAAATTCTAGAGAGGTACGCTTCGGATCGAACGTTTTCTGTTCCCATTCTTACTCTCTGCGCGCTCGCTGGACGGCTTGGTCCTGGGAAAGAGGCCTGGCGGCATATAGTCCCGTTACCATTCGAGCTTTCCGTCTTTCCTCCAGCCTGCTTCGCAGCATTGCGTTTACCGGTTGTGAGTTACGCACTGCCCGCTTTGATTGCTGTCGGTTACGCACGACACTTTCATGCGCCCTCCCTAAATCCCTTGATTCGCACTATACGGAATGCGGCGACGAAACGTGCGCTCAAAGTCCTGGAATCGATCCAGCCTCTGAACGGGGGCTTTTTGGAGGCGATCCCATTGACCAGTTTCGTCACGATGAGCCTGGTTGCAAGCGGCCAGGCTGATCACACCGTTGCTGCGCGTGGTTTGGCGTTTGTAATGAATTCCGCGCTACCGGATGGAAGTTGGCAAATTGATACGAATCTTTCCACCTGGTTGACCACGCTTTCTGTTCATGCACTTGGGTACGGCGAGGTAGAGCTTCTATCCGAATCGGAGAAGCTGGGAATCTGCGACTGGCTCCTTCGTCAGCAATATCGTGAACACCATCCATACACGAATGCGGCACCTGGGGGCTGGGCCTGGACCAATCTTCCAGGAGGAGTGCCGGATGCAGACGATACCGCTGGAGCATTATTAGCGTTAAAAACGCTGGGTGTGCGCAAGGCTGAGACTGAGGAAGCGGTTGTGGCAGGAGTAAGATGGCTTTTGGATTTACAAAACAGCGACGGAGGAATTCCGACCTTCTGCCGCGGTTGGGGAAACCTTCCTTTTGATCGAAGCAGCGCCGACCTGACCGCTCACGCTCTGCGTGCCTGGACGGTATGGATGCACATTTTACCGAAGAATCTCCAACTGAGAACTCAGGCGGCGATCAGTCGCGCAGTCGAATTCTTGCGATACGTTCAGGAGCCGGAAGGCGCATGGGGTCCCCTTTGGTTTGGAAGCGAACGCGAGTCAGGGGAGTTGAATCGGGTCTATGGAACTTCACGAGTGCTCCTGGCTCTCTCTGAAACTGGTCTGGATGCGCAACGAGAAGAGATAGCGGTCCACTGGCTGATTCGCGCCCAAAAAGCCGACGGCGGCTGGAGTGGCGGGCTTGCATCGGGGCCCTGTAGCGTGGAAGAAACCGCGTTGGCGCTTGAAGCCCTGGCGGCGGCTTTGGAAGGTGGGAGGAGAACTCCGGACGCTTTGGAACCGGCCATTCGAAAAGGAGTGAGCTGGCTCGTGAGCCGGATTGAGAATGGAACCTGGAAACAACCTTCCGCCATTGGTTTTTACTTTGCGAAGCTATGGTATCACGAGGAACTCTATCCGATCATCTTTACCGTGGCCGCTTTAGGTCGTGCGCTTCGAGTTTTGAAAAATAAAACTTAACTCGGTTCCCTCCGGCGGAGCGCGGCTCTGCGAGCCGCGGAAGCCCGAATTCTTCTGAAGATTTTCGAATTAGAGCCAAACCTGGATCCCAGTCATCAATCATGGAACAGGTCGCAATTCTTCTGCGGCTCGTTTGATGCACTCAAGCAATATTTCCCAATCCTTTTCAGTGGTTTCCCAGCCACTGCTAAAACGCAAAACGCGTCCGGCTTCCCCTGGGGTATAGCTCATCGCCAACAGAACGGGCGAGGGCTCCTCTTTGCCGCTCGAGCAAGCGGAGCCGGTGGAGACGGCGACTCCAAATTTATCGAGTTTAACCACCCAGCGCTGGCGGCAATCGATTTCTGGCAACCTGGCTGCAACGGTATTCCAAAGGGTTCGTTCCGAACCACCGACTATTTCTGCTTCCGGAATTTCAGAGACGAGCTGCGACACGAAGTTATCGCGCATTTGGTGCTGAGCATCCATAGTTCCCAACAAAGCGTTTCGTGCCTCCAGCGTGGCGACTAACGCGATCGCCCCGGCAACATTTTCGGTTCCCGCGCGCCGATTTTCCTCTTGCGGGCCTCCGTAAATCATCGGTTTGAATTCGCCCTTCAAGCTGCATTTGAGGAACCCAATTCCTCTAGGGCCGCCAATCTTGTGTGCGCATCCGCTAACCAGGTCACAAGTGTGCAACTTCGATGCCCATTCTTTGCCAATCCACTGCACGGCGTCGCAGAAAAAAGCCACTCCCCAACGACGGCATTCCTCCGCGATCTGCTCCCATGGCTGAATAATTCCGGTCACGTTGTTCGCGGCCATTACCGCTACCACACCGGGGCGTCGCAATGCCAGTTCTTCCACCAGCCAGTCCAAATCAATCACTCCATTTCGGCTCACAGGAATCGAACGAACGCGCTTTCCGAAATAATGGACGGCTGATTCGACCACGCTCGGATGTTCGATCGCGGAAATGCAAACTGTGGCATCCGACGGTAGTGTCGATGCAAAATGATGAAACACCTGGTTGTTTGACTCGGTTGCTCCTGAAGTCCACACAATTTCGTGCGCAAGACAACCAATCATAATAGCCAACTTGTGCCGTGCCTCCTCAAGTGCCATGTCCGCGCGACCGCCAATACGGTGCGGGCTTGAGGGATTGCCGATAAACTTTTCCGAGGCTTCCAGCCATGCCTGTCGCGCTATTGGATGCAGTGGTGCGGTGGCATTATGGTCGAAGTAGATCATCGTGTTACGTGCACCAAAAGAATAAGGTTTGAGGAAGAGACTTGCAAAGGATTCCGGCGCAGCCGTTACTTGGTGCTGTAATAAGAATGGACGCAGCCAAACCAAAGACCCTTTTCTATAAACGTTCGCATTTTGTCACTCATTTGCCGGTGGACTATCTCTATAGCCCATCGCATTTTTGGCTGGCACGGCAGGAAGACGACGTCTGGCGAGTCGGAATTACAAAGTTCGCCAATCGCATGCTTGGCGACATGGTGGACTGCGGTTTCGAGTTGCCAGTTGGCGCTGCCGTTACAAATGGCGAGATTATCGGGTGGATCGAAGGTTTTAAGGCAATCTCCGATATATATTGTGTTCTGGAGGGTGCCTATCTGGGAGTAAATCCGCTGCTGAAAGAAAAAATCAGCATGGTGGATAAGGATTCTTACGTGACAGGATGGCTTTACGAAGTCACCGGAAAACCGGATGCACGCTGTGTCGATGTCCATGCATATAAAGAGATGCTGGATCAGACGATCGATCGAATTTTGGCAAAGCAGAAAAGTGAAGAATAGAATGAATCCGCAAAAAAAAGCGCGCTACATCATGATTGGTGGATTTTTGGGAGCTGGGAAAACCACGTGTGTTTCCAAACTCGCTCAAGAACTCACGGATCAAGGTTTTACAGTGGGTTTGATTACAAACGATCAGGGTAGTGAATTGGTGGATACGGCGATGCTCCGGTCGCGCGGTTTCGCCACGGAAGAGATTCCCGGAGGCTGCTTTTGTTGCCGCTTCAATTCGCTCGTGGACGCCGCCAATAAGCTGACCGAACTATCCCGGCCGGATGTATTCATTGCGGAACCGGTTGGGAGTTGCACCGACCTTGTTGCGACGGTTACCTATCCTCTGCGGCGGATGTATGGCGCTAACTTTGTGATTTCCCCTTTGAGCGTCGTGGTGGACCCCATTCGTGCGCAACGCATTTTCGGTTTGGCCCCTGGCGGCAAGTTTTCCGAAAAGGTCCTCTACATTTACCGCAAGCAGCTCGAAGAGGCCGATTTCATCGTGGTTAATAAATGCGAACTGCTTGATGAGGGCAATCTCGCGCAATTGAGTGCGAGGCTGTCGGTCGATTTTCCCAAAGCCGAGATATTCATGGTGTCCGCTCGAACGGGCAAAGGATTGGAAGAATGGTTCGCCCGTATCGCAGCCGGAGAGCAACCGGACGGCGCAGCCATGGCGGTCGATTATAAAGTCTATGCCGACGGCGAGGCGTTGCTCGGTTGGTTGAATTGCACTGTCTCCGTCGATAAACCGGATGACTTCGACGGAAACGCATTGCTCCGATCCCTCGCTGAATCGATGCAAAAAACGCTAAACGCGGATAATGCCGAAGTGGCCCATCTAAAGATGACTTTCAGTCCGAACGAAGGCCTCGGAGATATCGCGGTGATCAATGTCGTACGAAATGACTTCGTGCCCGAACTTTCGTTGGAGCTGCCGGATATGGTGCGAGCAGGTCAGGTCATTATCAATTGCCGCGCAGAGGCGGCGCCGGATTTATTACTTGCCGCTGTAGAAACAGCTTTGTCCGCAACCCGGGCGCAGTTCCCGGGCATTAACTTAAAATTGGAGCATTCAGAGCACTTTCGCCCCGGAAAACCTGAGCCCACCCATCGGTTTGCACGTGCTGTCGAGGTGTAGAATTGAGTGGGGGTTGAAAAAACGAGTCATTGGAAAGAGTTCGCGCACATGGTATTAGTTGAGAGTCCATGAACGAAACGCCGCGCATTTTATACTGTCACTGCCAATACGCTCAGGTGGTCCCCCCAGAGGTGAAGGAATTGGTTCTGCGCAGACTAAGTGATTCTGGCGAAGCATTTGACGCGGTGGCCGACCTTTGCGAGATGAGCGCACGCCAGGATCCTTCGCTTCAGCGGCTCGCTGAGGGAGGCTCCGTTAAGATTGCAGCGTGTTTCCCGCGCGCCGTAAAATGGCTATTTCACGCGGCCAAGGCAGATTTGCCACTCGATGGAGCGGAAGTTCTCAATATGCGTGTGCAAACGGCGGAGGAAGTCATCGAGGGGCTGTTCAATCGCGATTTGAAACCGAACCTTCCCAAAGGCAAAGTAACGGCCACCGATGCCCCAAAACCAGTTGCCACACCCGCTTAATATTAAACGCGCATGTCTCTGACCGCCCAAAATACCCTCCGCGTCGTTCTTTACGAAGGATCGAACGCCGAAACGATGGATGCCACCGAGCGGCTTGGAGCTCTGACGGCCCTGCTCGAAAAAGGATTCGCGGTCACACGCACTGTTCCCGCGGGCCGAGTCGCACCGCATGATCGCGGATCCTTGCTGGTCCTGGGGAAATGCGGCGTAGGCCGAATTCCGGAAGCCGAGGGCGTTT
>JAQGOX010000364.1 GCA_028293365.1 Verrucomicrobiales bacterium
AAGGTGCCTTCTTTGATTTTCTCTTCCAGCGGTTCGTTGGTCGCCGCAAGGACACGGACGTTCACGTAGACAGGAACATTGTCACCCACTCTTCGGACCTCTTTTTCCTGAAGAACGCGCAGAAGCCGGCTCTGTAGCAAGGGAGACATCGAGCCAATTTCGTCGAGAAAGATTGTGCCGGCATCGGCCTCCTGAAAGAGGCCTTTCTTATCGTTTATCGCACCAGTGAACGCCCCTTTTCGATGTCCGAATAGTTCGGACTCCAAAAGATTTTCCGGTAATGCGCTGCAGTTGACCGGTACGAAAGGAGCAAACTGTCGGCGACTGTTGAAATGCAACGCACGGGCGACTAATTCCTTTCCAGTTCCACTTTCGCCCAGAATCAAAATAGTCGAATCAGTATCCGCCACGCGCTCAACCATTTTGAACACATCATGCATCGGTTGTGACGATCCAATGATCTGATTGAACTGGTACTTTTTGCGAAGCTGTTTTTTGAGATAGACGTTTTCGGAAACAGCATCGTTATATGAAAGAGCGCGCTGGACGCAGAGCCGCAATTCCTCAAGCTTGAACGGTTTTTCGAGGTAATCGTAGGCCCCTTGTTTCATCGCTTCGACCGCCGTTTCGATCGACCCGAAACCGGTGATCATTATTACCAGCGCAGGCGAGTTCAGGCTTCGGGCTTTCTTGAGAATATCGAGTCCGTGCGCGCGTGTTTTATCGAGATAGAGATCTGTGATCACCAATTCTGGATCGACGGTCTCCAAAGCTGCCAGGGCGGCGTTGCTGTTGGTGAAAGGGAAAACTTCATGGCCTTCAGCGCGAAGCATCTCAGTGACCATTTGAACCATGGTCACTTCGTCGTCGACGAGTAGAACTTTAGCCATTGATTAACGCTAGTAATATTCCGCAAAAGCGGCAAGGGAATGTTGTGAACCAGCGATTCTTCGCGGTCGCGGCACGTTCACGCGGAAATCCTGGTCACTCGCGGTTTTCGACGGGGTGTCTATCTCAGTGCGCGGCGCTCAATTGAGTAGCATTCGGGGGCGTGCACGCTAGTATTTTCGTCCATGTCGTTCTCGGTTGCAATCCTCGCTGCGTGGATCATAGCCGCGGTTTATCAATCCGCAAATGCTACTGAATACTTCCGTTTTGATGGCGGCGTCGCCACGAATGCGATGGGCCAAACACCTGCGGACCTGAGCGTGCCTAAGAACCTGGCATGGCGGAAGGAACTCGAACCAGGCCATTCCACTCCGATTCTTGAAGGTGGCAAGCTTTTCTTAACGAGCGCGGCCATTGACAATAAAAGTATTTCCACGATCGCACTGGATGCGGGAACCGGCGAAATCCTGTGGCGCGCGCAACTGGCCGTCCCCAAAATCGAGGCTTATCATCCGCAGGAAGGCAGCGCGGCGATGGCGAGCCCGGCTTCGGATGGCAAACGGCTCTTCGTTTTTTTCGGAAGCCATGGACTGGTTTGTTATGATCTGAATGGAAAGCAGCTCTGGGATCATGCAATGGGACCGTTCCGGGATGAATACGGCGCCGCGAGCTCGCCGATTGTTTATCGCGGGCAGGTGATTTTAAACGAAGATCACGATATCGATAGCTTCGTCGCAGCGTTCGACGTCTCCGATGGCCACGTTCTATGGAAAACACCGCGTCCCGATGCTGTCCGAAGTTATGCGACACCAGCAATCTGGAAACATGACGGAACGGATGAGTTACTGGTGGCGGGCGCCCTTGAACTCGCTGGTTACGATCTCGAAAACGGTAAAAAGCTTTGGTGGATCAATGGGCTCGCGCGAATCGTAATCCCGAGCCCGCTGCCGATTGGCGATACCATTTACATGGCCTCCTGGGCGCCGGGAGGAGATCCGACTCAGCGCATCGCGCTGCCCTCCTGGGCGCAAGCCCTTGAAATGTGGGACCAAAACAAGGATTCCAGGTTAACCCGTGGAGAAATACAGAATCGGGATGTGCTTGATCGTTTTTTTCGAATGGATCTGGATCAAAACGGTACTCTTGATCAATACGAATGGGAGCATCATGCCGAGGTTTTTCGTCGTGCGGAGAATGCATTGCTGGCTGTAAAGCCGAAGGGGAGCGGCGATCTTTCGGATCGTGCCGTGGCTTGGAAATATCAACGTGGGATCCCGTATGTCGCCTCTCCGGTTGTTCGGAACGGAATCGTCTGGCTGGTGAAGGATGGAGGAATGGTAACAAAACTTGATGCGGGAACTGGTCAATTGTTGCAAATGGAGCGGCTCAACGCACCAGGCAATTATTATGCATCCCCGACAACAGATGGAACGAAAGTCTACTTCGCAAGCGAAGCCGGAGTTGTCACCGTGGTCTCGGATGACCGTGAATGGCGCATTATTTCGTCCCATGATTTCAAAGAGAAAATTAATTCCAGCCCCATAATCCGAAATGGCTCGCTTTACATCCGCACCGACAAGGCGATCTATTGTTTCAGATCACCGAAAAAGAATGCTTCGTAGGCTTCGTTTACGGCAATTATAGGCTGGTTTCGATTCACTTTCGCTTGCCATTAGAGCCACAGCCCTGACAAAATGATTTTTTGTGGCAACTTATCAAGGCAAGTTTTTCATGCACCGATCGATTTCATTACTTTGGGCTTTTGCAATTCTCCTATTGAATCCTCCATGCCGGGCGAATTCTCGAATTGCCACCGCAAAAGCCACCTACGCCTCTCTTCAGTTTGCGGCGGCGACCTCAAATAGCCCTGAATACGGCAGCATTTTAACGCAATGGACGACCTACGATGGAACTAACTCGTTTCCATTGGTTCAGGCTTCTGGAAATACCTATCTTGTCAGTGGTGAATTTATTCCCGGTCCGAACGACACTTATGTGGCCGATTACCTTTCCAGCGGGAGCAGTGGCTTCGTGGAATACGGTGGTTTCACGTTGAGCGTACCGTTTATTGATAACGACCGCGACGGGATTGCGGATCTGCTCCAACCCGAACGTTCGATTTCAATTTCGGTGTCGGGCCTAATGAACGCCGATGCCCCTTATTCCCGCACGTATGGTTGGTCTGGCACATTGAGCCGCGCGGCTGGTTCTCTGGTGGGAAGTTACTCATTGACGCGAATCGATGCCTTCAATGACGTGATGAGCGGGACCTGGCAAATCGGCGTTTCGAGCGGCGCAATGACCTATGATCGCAATAATAACAGTCTTCGATTCGATCTGGTTTCAAAAGTAGGCACCACCAGTATTACCAACAGCGGTTCGACAACCTTCACCGTCCTTAACAATAACCAGATTTCGCTGCCCGAGTTCGTTCTCGTTTCCAGTGCCAGCGGGACTCGACTTACGAATCTACCTTCCCTCTTTCAGCGCACCGGAAATACATACGTCGGCAATGTCACCCTTCGAGACGGAGCGCCGGTGACTTATTGGCCTGACTATACTCAGGTGCGAATGGTCTTAGTGGACACAAATGATCTTGATTCAAATGGAATTCCAGACTTAAGCGACATTTGGGGTGATCCTCCCGTAGTTCAATCCGAACCGGAAGATTTGCGGAGCAATATCGGAGACACCGTTACGTTCGCCGCGAGTGTGACCGGATCGAGTCCTTTGCAATTACAATGGTTTTATAATGGATCACCGTTGGCCGGCAAAATCAGCGCGACGCTCCAGATCAGTAACGTTCAGCTTACCAATGCCGGAGTTTACACACTCACTGCGAGTAACAAATACGATAAGACCGTTTCCCGGGCAGCCGCTCTGGCTGTCAATCGACCGCCGACAATTTCGTTGATTAGCCCAAGCGATCAGGCCAGTTTTACCGAGGGCGACCAGATAACTTTGACGGCAAACGTGCAGGATCAGGATGGGGCCATTTCCAAGGTGGAATTTTACGACGGCGGGACGTTAATCGGAACCGTGACTGCGATGCCCTATTCGATGCAGCGATCGTTCTCAGTGGGAGTTCACACTGTTTCGGCAAAAGTAACGGATGATGGGAATGCAGCGGTTGCGAGTAGTCCCGTTGCTTTCACCGTTTTGAAGAAAAATCAAGTGCCTACAGTTTCAATTGTTACGCCTTTAACGGGCGCGGTGTTTCTCACGAATCAACCAGTGACCACACTTGCGACAGCGTTCGATCCAGATGGACCGATTGCACAGGTGCAATTCGCGCTGAATGGCGCTGTGGTGGCAACCACGATGGCTGATTTTACGACCACATTTACAAACCTTGCACCCGGAAGATTTGTGCTGACTGCGATTGCTTACGATACTCGTGGAGGCTCCAGTACATCGGCTCCAGTCAGTTTTTCGATGGTCTTCGCGCCCAGAATCTCTTCGCTGACCCGCCTCGGAACCAATGTGAATGTCCTGGCGACCGCGACCGGTGGCATCGCGCATGTGCTAGAGTATTCAACCGATTTGACTCATTGGACTCCAGTCGCCACCAAT
>JAQGOX010000386.1 GCA_028293365.1 Verrucomicrobiales bacterium
GTGAACAGCTACGATCCCAATCTCGATAGCAAAGGAGGATTTCGAACTGATATCAATGGCAGCGCTGATTCGTTTTCGAAATTGGAACTTCCCGCGGCGGTGACCAATTACATCATTGCCTTGCGAACCAACTCGGTGCGGATCACACATCCTGCAGATTTGTTGGAGGCAAAGATGCAGGTGAAGGATGAGAATGGAACGCCTGTGGAACTGCAATCGGGAGTGGGAAAAGCAGAATTGGCGCAGATCGTTGATTCGTTTTATGGAACGAGTGTGAAAAACCTTGAGGGTTTGATAAATGTGAATACTGCCTCGACCAGGGTTCTGGCGGCTCTGCCAGGGATGGACGAACCGCTTGCGGAAGCGATTGCCTCCGGGCGCCGCAGCACCGGTCCCGAGAAACGCACCACCATTGCATGGCTTTTTGAAGAGGGAGTGCTCGACGCTGACCACTTTAAAAAGATCGCCCCTTTTATATGCGCGCGAAGCTTCCAGTTTACTTTTCACGTAGTTGGGTACTCGCTTCCTTCGCGCAAATTTCGAGCGCTCGAAGTTGGTATCGATATCGCGGATGGAAAGAGGTCGGTCACTTACCTTCGCGATTTGACCCGGCTCGGTCTTCCTTTGGAAATCAGCGAGACCAGCGATTCAGCAAAAGTGGCGAAGATTTGGCCCGGCGTGAAGCAAGGCTGGAATCGGAAAAGGACAACGCATGGCTAAGATTCTCGATTTATTCGGCGGCTCGGCCGCGCGGAAATTTCGTCCCACCCGAATCACGGGAGAGGTGACCGCCCTCGATTTGGATTGGCCTGTAATCCGCGTGGTGCGCGGAGAGCGCAAAGGTGAGGCGGCGGCGATTTCACTGATTGAGACAAGTCAGTCCGATTTATCCGAAGATTCCCGCAGTTCTGCCGCTAAAGTGGGAGCCGCAGTCAGTGGAATGCTTGGGAAGGCAGAGATAAAGCCGGGAATTGTATTAATGGGAATTCCCAGAACTCAAGTGGTCCTGCGCACCTTGAGCCTGCCGGCGCTTGAAGATGGCGCGGCGCTCGCAGCGATGGTTCATTTTCAGATCGGGCGCGATTTGCCATTTCGTCTCGAAGATGCGGTGGTCGATTTCAGTGTCGGCCGCCCGGTAGTACCGTCCGCGCCCGCAGAGCCGGTTGAAGGCAAAGCTTCGACGTCCAAAGTAGAGGTGATGGTGGCGGTGGTAAAACGAGAGATCGTCGAGTTTTACCAGCAAACCGCCGAAAGCGCAGGAATCAAGCTTGGCGGACTCGGTTTGCTCTCGCACGCGAACGCGCGCTGCCTGGAAGCCTGCGGTCTGACGGCTTCCGATGAGGCAGTGGCCCTGGTATCCCTTCGTGAGGAGCAGGTGACTGTTGACATCATTATTCATCAGACGCTGCTGTTTAGTCGGAATGCCATCCTTAAGCAGCATCATGAAGATGATGAGGAGGGGCCGCCGATTATTCCCCATGATGCGGTTCAAAGCGATGCCCCGAAACCAACTTTCGCGAATCTGGCTACGATTGAAGTTGAGCGGACATTGAACAGTTATGGAGGAACGGAAGGCGCGAAGCGAATCTCGAAGGTCGTGGTGACAGGAGCGAGCGGCCCGGAAGCCCCGATTCTGCTGGCATTGTCCGAACGACTTCACATTCCCTGTTCGCGGCTCGAGGTGCGCTCGACGCTCAATCTGCCGGAAACAGACGACGGCCGGGCGGAAGGTTGTATCGGCCTGATCGGATTGATTCTTGGCGCCTCGGATCCGGCCGGGTTGGCATTTGATTTTCTCAATCCCAAAAAACCAGCGATTCAGCGAGATAATCGAAAACTTCGGAATATTGCGATCGCTGCCACTGTGGCTGTGCTTCTGGTGATCACGATGGTGACCCGGGCGCACTTGCTTCGAAAACGCTCGGCCGTTGAACAGGACCTGCTCACTCAGTTGGCGTCCGCAGAAAAAGGACGGCCTACGTTCAAACGGATGGGCCAGCAGGCCAAAGTCATCGATGAGTGGGCAAAAGGGGGCAAGGACTGGCTGGTTCATTACGCTTACCTCAGTTCGATCCTCCCACCGAGTGACGAAGTTTATATTTCTTCGCTGTTGGTGGGTGCCAACGACTCGGTACGGCTGGCGTTACAGGCGAAGAGTGGTGAGATTTTGGCGAAGCTGGAAAAACAGCTCCGAGGGGCTGGTTATGAAGTCAAACCGATCGCCATTACGCCCGGCAGCGATCGCTTCGGTTATGGATTTCGCTCCACCGTGGAACTACTCGTGCCCGCAAAATTCAAAATTGATCCCACCAAAATGAAGGCCCCGGAACGACCCGCGGACGACGCGTCGCTGGATCCTTCTGTTTACAAGCGAGGTGGCGGATGAACCCGAGAGAAAAATTGCTCGCAATAATCGTGGGATCGCTCGCTGGTATCGCGATTATGGCACTTGGAATCCGAGCGGTCATTGTACAGCCGCTCAAGGCGGCTGATAAAAAGATACTTGGAGTTCGGCAGAAAATTGCCAAGGTCCAGGAGGAACGGCGCGCGTTCTTCGTTGCGGAGGACAAAGTGAAAGCTTATGCGCGAAAGGCGTTTTCAGATTCGGGGGATGAAGCCAGCGCTGCCTCCGGAGAATTGATCACGAAGCAGATCATTCATTGCGGATTGAAGGAAGCGGATTTTACGCGGCTGCCTGTGGGTGCGCGCAAACTCCGGGGAGCGACCGAGCTGGGTTGGAATGTGCAGGGGCAGGGTGTGCTAACCAATGTGGTGAATTTGATCTATGTGCTGAATCAGATTCCTTACCTGCACAAGGTCGAGGGATTATCAGTTTCGCCGGGAGATGCTCCCGGACTCGTTCGGGTGCGTTTTCGATATGTAACCCTCGTCGTGGAACCTGCTCCTGACGTTGTTCGAAAGCCGGTTCCAACTGAAGTTTCGTTTCAAGGTCCGGAA